>JAFOYD010000123.1 GCA_017391545.1 Lachnospiraceae bacterium | reverse complement strand
GCCTTCTCAATCTCCTTATTCGGCCATTCTCTCTCCGGATAATCCACTACCGGATTCTTCTTATATCGTTTGTAATTCAACATGTCTTTTCCTCCTAAATGTCATGCAACGATCTATCGTCACAAAATGCTCCTACGTGAAATTAGCCCGAAACCATTTCGGGCTAATTTAAGATCCGCAGGGTCCCTGCGCTACTCGCCAAGACCGTCTTCTATAATCTTAACCATATCTGACAGTGCTTCCGCTTCATCGGAACCATCGCAAATAAGCTCAATCTCATCGCCACACTTTACACACGCACCGAGAACGCTTAGAACACTCTTGGCATTTGCAGTACTTCCACGGAATGTAAAGGTGATCAGTGAGCGAAATTTCATCGCTTCTTTACACAATATTCCTGCCGGACGCAAATGCAACCCTGTTGGATTCTTAATTACTACTTTTTGGCTTACCATACCTCATCCCTCCGAATCCTTTATAAAGTTTTATAGTGATTTGGTTACAGCATTACATTTTGTATGAGCTCTGCAAGCTCCTTAGCCTCCTTCTCGATCATTGCCTGATCTTTACCCTCTATCATTACTCTTACAAGAGGCTCTGTTCCGGATGGTCTTATGAGCACTCTTCCCTCTCCTTCAAACTTTGCACTGACACGCTCGATCGCCTCAGCGATCTCCGTGTACTCCATATAACTGTCTTTTTTGTGGTTCGGAACCTTTGCTCCCACAAGTGCCTGCGGAAGAACTGTCATGACCGTTGCAAGTTCTGATAAGGATTTCCCTGTCTCGACCATGACCTGTAAAAGATGAAGTGCACTAAGAAGTCCGTCACCAGTCGTATTCTCATCAAGGAAAATAATGTGTCCTGACTGCTCACCGCCAAGATTTGCCCCAATCTCAAGCATTCTCTCGAGAACATAACGGTCTCCGACCTTTGTCTGCTCGATGTTGATGCCTTTTTCCTTACCCATCAGGAAAAATCCAAGATTACTCATTACCGTTGCGACAATCGTATTATCCTTAAGCATTCCCTTAGACTTCATGTGATTTCCAACGATTGCCATGATTACATCACCGTCAATCTGATGACCATTTTCGTCAACAGCCAGAAGTCTGTCTGCATCACCGTCGAATGCAAGTCCTACATTTGCCTTTTCATATACGACTCTTGCCTGAAGCTCACCCATATGCGTTGAACCGCAGTTTGCATTAATGTTGGTTCCATCCGGATTATTGTGAATCGCTACGATATCAGCTCCCAGCTCCTTTAAGGTCTCAACAGATGTGTAGAAGGAAGCACCTTCAGCACAATCTACCACGATTCGCATTCCTGTCAAATCCACAGGAACAGCGCGCACTGCATGATTGATATATTCCTCTCTGGCATCTGTACGATATTTGATCTTTCCTACGCTCGGTCCTGTAGGGAACTGAACGTCCTTCATACCACTCTTGATCAGGTCCTCAATCTCATCCTCCAATGCATCAGGAAGCTTAAATCCATTTCCATCAAAGAACTTGATTCCGTTAAATTCAACAGGATTGTGGGATGCTGAAATGACAACGCCTGCATCCACCCTGTACTTTTTGGTAAGATATGCAATCGCAGGTGTTGGAATCACTCCAACATAAACCACATTCGCACCGACTGAACAGGCACCTGCCATCAGTGCATTTGCAAGCATATCGCCTGAAATACGTGTATCACAACCCACCATGATCGTAGGCTTATGTGCATTCTCCTTTGATAAAACGTATGCCCCTGCCTGACCTAGCTGCATTGCAAGAAGTGGTGTCAGCTCATCATTTGCTACACCTCTTACTCCATCTGTTCCAAATAATCTGGCCATCTTTTCTAATCCTCCAACCTATTTATTCGTTTATTTCTTCTAATACCACTGTCATTTTATATTCATCAGACAACTTCACATTATCAGGAAGATTGAATGTAATCTCACCTGAATAAGTTCCTTCCTTCCACTCTGCAAGCTCCAGTGTGTCAAGCAGTAGATTCATATCGATCACGCCGATTACATCCTCAGCATTTACCGCATTGACTGCCTCCCGTGTACCTGAAATCGTAATCTTATAACTGTCTTCCTGATCGACTTCCTTCAGGGTAAGATGATATCCATTCGGTTTATTTCCCGCCGCAAAGTTCTTAGCTGGAATCTCAAGCTCCTTCTTCACAAGTGGCTCTACTCCTACGGTCACACTTACATTGCCACTAAAGCTGCTGTCCGCAAACTGTGTTCCAGTCGGCAGATACTTCTTGATGTTGACGATTGCTGTCACATCCTCTTTCTTATCAGCTACCGTAATCAGTGGATCGGCCACGCTCACCTTTGTGATTGCATCCAGCACATTTTTGCGTCCTGCCAGTGTAACTGTCTCCGGTACGCTGATCACCTCACCGCTTACCACATAGCCCTCAGCCGGTTCATCGGCAACCGTAAAGCTCAGCGGAACCTCTTTTGTGGCTAAAATTGTCACAGCCACATTCACAGTCGCGATATTCATCTTGATCGAACTGCTCCTGATCTCATTGCCGTCCGCGTCATACAGCTTCAGTTCTACACTTGTATTGATATCAGACGAATAACCGTCAATATTTGCCATCGCATCAACATGATCGATCTGGCTGATCAAAGACTCCGGTCCTGACAGCCTCACGATATTCTGGCTTGCAGTCACACTTCCAACCACATAGCCCTCAGCCGGTTGACCTACAGTAGCAGTATTGATAATCATCTGGACTCTCTTCATATCCTCGATCGCCAGCTTGACATTATCAATATTGGTGCGGAACTCAAGTTCGGAATTATTTCTTGAACTTGACACTTCGATTCCCACCGTATTCATAAAAGTAAGCTTTGACATATCGGCAACTGCCTTAATATCATCCTTAGAGATATAGTTTAATACGGATCGTTTGCCCACAACGGTAACATTTACGACATTGGTATCGTCGAGCACCTCATAAACCTTCCCTTCGCTCGTTACCATATCGGCATTGATGATCTCAACAGGGATATTGTTGAAGGGCTTCTCAATCCTCGGATCCGTGATATTGTTTACCACGAACCATAATCCACAGGAAATGATAACAGCAAGCAGCTTTAAGCCAAAGTTGTCTGTAATAATTCCAATCGCTTTTTTCAGCTTATTATTTTTCATCCCGAGCCCTACCTTTCCAGAGCCTGTGTTTCTTATCCTCCACTTCTTTGTTCTGTATCATGTTCAGCTTCTCCTTCAGTCCACTCGCGTCAAGATTGCGATACAGTTTTCCCTCATAGGTAACACTGACATTACCTGTTTCCTCAGAAACAATAATGGTAAGCGCATCTGTCACCTCCGAGATTCCCACACCTGCACGGTGTCTGGTTCCCAGCTCCTTGCTGATCTCCATATTATCTGAAAGTGGCAGATAGCAGGTCGCCGATACGACCCTGTTCCCACGGATGATCACTGCACCGTCATGAAGCGGTGTATTATGCTCAAAGATATTGATCAAAAGCTGGCTTGAGATCAAGCCATCGACCTCAATGCCTGTTCGCTCATACTCTGTCAACAACACATTCTGTTCGATGACCATCAGCGCGCCTGTTTTTACTTTTCCCATCTCAAAGCTTGCCTTTACGAGGTCATTTACCGTCTTATCAGAAAACCGCTCATCAAGCGTCCTGTCAAACGACACGAAATTTGTGATAAAATTTTTGCGTCCAAGCTCTTCAAGCGCATGGCGAAGCTCCGGCTGTAAAATGACCACAACAGCGATGACCGCGATACTCAGCACGTTCTCCACGATCCACATGATCGTGTTCATTTGAAAAATACTTGCCAGCAAAATAAATACCAGAATAATGATGATTCCTTTCATAAGAACCCATACCTTGGTATGCTTTGCCCACGCTAATATATGATACAGCAAAAAGGATATAATGATAACCTCCACTATATCCTCCCACCTGATATTCAAACTATGCAATGACAATGTCGCAAAATATGAACCTAAGCGTTCAAGAAACATATTCATTTCTATCTATCCCTCTTCTGCTGTCTGACTGCTTTCTCCGGCACTCTGATCGTCTTTACCCTTTTCTGTGGAGCTGTCACAGTATTTTTAGGAACTGCCTTTACATAATAGTAATACTCATCATCCTCAAACTGCACCAGTTCTGTTCTTGAATAATCCACATTAAAGGCAAAAAACTCAAGTATCTTTGCCAGCAGAACTGATACAACACTTCCAACAATAACACCAACGATGGATAGATGCGTATTATAGAGCAGATCTCCGAACAATAAGATCAGAATATTAAGAAGTGCCCCTGTAATCATGGCAATCGTCCACGCATAATCAACACTGAGTCTTCTGATCAGATACACTACAATTAGTGTAGCCACAAAAGCCGCAATCGTTACAAACATTGCTTTATTTCCAAGCAACCCATCAATGACATAACGGAATTTCTGTAAAGCGCCATCATCCTCAAACGTGTTGAGGACAGACGCACTGCCCGTCATATAGCTCACTGTATAGTAGACCACAACACCACTTGCCACTGATACTGCCGATGTCGGTGTACCTACCAGTCCCATCGCAATCGGAATAACATACGGAATCTTTAGTATAAAGCAAAGCGGTGTGAGCAATACCGCAATTGTATCATGCGGCGAAAATCGAAAATACAAAATAAACAGGATCAGAAACACTGCAAGCGCGACCACTGCGCATTCCAAAGAAAATTTGTACAAATGTCCCAAGGTCACTGCCGCTGCAATCACCACGATAAAATTCAATGGTAAAAACGAGCACATCAACGCAAGGATCAGAACGACTGCAACATTTTTCAGTTCACTCATGTAGCCAATGCTCGCATTGATCATAATGATGGTAACCAGTGCCAGCAACGATTTTAATGCCGGTGTGATGTACAACTCATATTTGCTGTAAAACTTTTTCAATTGTTCCCTTAAAACCAATAGGTTTGTCATAATTATTTCCTCTCTAACCTTTAGACCTCTCTGTTTTTCTTCTCCCTATCATAGAGATAGGCAAGCTTTTTGAGATTATTATAATATATCTTAAGGCTTCTTCTCGCCTTTGTATATCTGTATGTATATACGCCATAAGAGATACCTGCATAAACTGCGGTAAAGATCAGATAAGCAATAATAACTGTCTTTCCAAATTGAAGCAGATCCATCTTGTAGATATCTGCCATAAATACCTCAAAATCATAAAAAATAAACATGGCAAAAATAATCACAAATGCAACGGTAGCACTGACGATCGATTTAATGACCTGTAGTGCAATGTAGTCCCCCCTGAAATAATTTCCAATGGCTACATTTCTCTTGCCTTCATTTTCCTCATAGCATGCCATTTTTGTCATTAATTTTATTCTTTCTTCATTCAACATAACTCTTTTCCTTAAGCAATCCTTGTAGTACTATAGCCCGATATAAACTATCTGTCAAGAAAACGCATTCTGTTTCCTGGTGACTGTGGCTTTTTCGGCTCTTCAATCGTTCTCTTGGGCTTTTCCATAACGCTTGACAAATTGTTTGCCATATCTTTCTTACACTTCTCGCAATATTTTCCAGAGCGAATCATTGTTCCACAATTCTCGCATGGAAGTTTGACCGGAGAATCCTCCGTAAACTCCAGGCGGTCCTCCCTGATCCACTGCTGAATCTGACCAGGCTCAACATTGCACGCCTCTGCGACCTCCCTGATGTCTGCCGTGCGATTTTCCCGCACATACTTTTTCACTTCCTGAAAGGTCTGTTCAAGTTTTTCCTTACAAGCAGGGCAAATGGGCATACCTGCTATGTGATTAAAAAGTTTTCCACATTTTCTGCAATTTCTTACATTCATTGAAACACCTCCATTACATTCACTCGCTGGTCATCACGCATGCGTGTTTCAGACCTACATACCCTCCCCGATACAGAGTGCAATAAAATATACAGCTTGCACGCCATGCCGCTTCAACTCCAAAGCAACAGCGTCCAATGTACTACCCGTCGTATAGATATCATCAACAAGGATAGTTTTATTTAATTTTACAACATCTGCGCTAATATTGAAAGCTTTTTTCAAATTATTTTGTCTTTCCTGTATGTCAAGTTCCTTCTGAGGTACTGTTTTCTTTACTCTTTTTACAAGATTTGGATAATTTGGTATTCCTGTCAGCCTCGAAAGCTCTGTCGCAATCAGCTCTGCCTGGTTATAGCCCCTGTTCTTTTTCCTTGACGCATGGATTGGAATTGGCACTATGGAATCAGCGTCCATAAGCCGAATCTCTTCTTTTAATTTTTCAAAAATGTCCTCAGCATAAAACCTGGCATATTCACATCTGCCATGATATTTAAAGCGATAAATGCTTTTTCGCATGCTCTGATAATCATACAATGCATAACCATAGTCAAAAACATGTTTTCTATGCATACAATCGTTACAGAACACTTTTGCATCGTCAGAAAGCTGCTTTCCGCATCTTTTGCATCTGGGTTCTCTGATGTATTGTGGTTTTGCCCTGCAGCCCTGGCAAATCAGCCCCTCTGCCAGTGGAACGATATCATCACACACCGGACACCTGCGTGGAAAAAACAGATTCAGCAGCGCTTCCTTTACTCCATATCCTGACCCATGATTTCGCATATTCTTTCCTGTAACCCCGTATATCGTTTCTGTTCGTTTTCGTTTGCAATCATCTGTCTGACTGTATCGCGGCTTCCAAGGATCGTCACACAGTTCTTTGCCCTCGTGACTCCGGTATATAATAAGTTTCGGTTAAACAGCATCCTTGGACCTGTAAGCAACGGAAGAATCACCGCAGGGTACTCGCTTCCCTGCGATTTGTGTATCGTTATGGCATACGCAAGCTCAATCTCATCAAGCCCGCTGATCGGGTATGTCACCCTTCTTACATCATCGTATTCCACAGTAACCGTCTTTGCTGTCTCGTTGATTTCTCTGATCACGCCGACATCTCCGTTAAACACACCCTGTCCACTCTCAATTGCGATGCCATATTTGCTTACAATCTCCCATTCAAGCTGATAGTTGTTTTTGATCTGCATGACTTTGTCGCCCAGACGGAATACGCCATCCCCATGAACGATCTCCTGTTTCTCCGGTGCAGGTGGATTGAGGTACTGCTGAAGGATGCCATTGAGCGTCAGGGCGCCAAGTGCTCCTTTTCTCATAGGTGTCAGCACCTGGATGTCATATATTCCTGCATTGACATATTTGGGAAGCTTCTCTGTGATCAGCTGAATCATATGCTTGTAGATCACATTCACATTGTTTCGCTCCAAAAAGAAAAAGTCGCGGCTCTTATTGTCAAGCTTGATTTCCTTTCCCTCATTGATCAGATGCGCATTCACTACGATGTCGCTCTCCCCCGCCTGCCGGAATATCTTTGACAGCACAACCGTCGCAATCTGTCCACTCTCCATCAAATCCTTTAATACCTGTCCCGGGCCCACCGAGGGCAGCTGGTTTCGATCTCCGACCATAATGAGCCTTGTTCCCGGAGCAGTTGCTTTTAGAAGTGCCTGAAAAAGATGGATATCGACCATTGACATCTCATCAATGATAATGACGTCTGCCTCCAACGGATTCAATTCATTTTTTTCAAAATGCGCTGTTCCACCCGCCTTATCGTCCTCGGAGACAGCGCCATTTAATTCCAATAGCCGGTGGATCGTCTGGGCTTCAAATCCCGTCGCCTCCGTCATGCGCTTTGCTGCTCTTCCCGTAGGAGCCGCAAGGAAGATATCCATGCCTGCGTTCTCAAAATATCGTATGATCATATTGATCGTCGTCGTTTTTCCTGTTCCGGGTCCTCCCGACAATATGAAAATGCCATTCTGCACTGCCTCCATGACAGCCTTTCTCTGTAAACTGTCAAGTTCCATATTACTTTGCAGCTCAAGCTTTCTGATTTTTTTCTCGAGCTGGTCGATCTCTACTTTCGTAAACCGTTCCGCACCATCAAATGCACTCTGAAGCTCATACAGCATACTGGCACAGTTGAGCTCCGCATAGTAAAAGCTCATGCCATAGATGCATTTCATTTTCTGATTATTTTCGATTGCCTTTTCCTTGATCACAAGCTTTTTGTCAATTGCCAGATTAGCAATCTGTGGCTGTATCTGTTCCGGTGTCAGTTCGAGCATGGCTGCAGCTTTCTCCAGCAAAAGCTCCTCCGGTAAAAATACGTGCCCCTCCGCTCCTGCCTGCAGCAGTGTATATAAAATTCCGCTTCTGATACGGTAATCAGAGTCTGTGTGTATTCCGATTTTGGAAGCGATCTCGTCTGCGATGCGAAAACCGATTCCTGATATATCTTCTGCAAGTTTATAAGGGTTCTCCTGCATAACCTTATACAATCCCATTCCGTACTGCTTGTAAATCTTGAGAGCCAGTGTATTAGAAATACCATATTTCTGTAAGAAAATCATTGCCTCCCTGACATCCTTTTTTTCCTCTACCTGCTCTGCGATCTCTCTTGCCTTTCGCTCGCTGATTCCTTTTATTTCTGCAAGCCTGTGTGGTTCCTCCTCGATGATTCGAAAGGTATCTTCCCCAAAATGCCTTACAATACGTGCCGCCAATGCTGCGCCGACACCCTTGATCGCACCAGAGCCAAGATATCGTTCCACTGCGACTTTGTCCTCCGGGGCAACCACTTTAAAGCTTTCTACCTTGAACTGTTTGCCATAGATTGCATGTTCTACATAATTCCCCTCTGCTTCAATGCATTCGCCTTCATCCAAATGCATAAAGATTCCCGTGCATGTGATCTCCATTTCCTCAACCACAAGGTTAATGACCCCATATCCATTCTGCGGATTTTTGTATATAATATGCTCCACAAAACCTTTCAGTGTGTCCAAAATCAGTGTCCTCCCATAACTTGCGACAGCACAACGTCCTATCTCGTAAAAAAAGCCGACCCACCAGGGTCGGCTGCTTATTTATTCTTCCGAATCGCTCTTTGGCTGAATTGTATCGATACCATAATTGCGTTTCATCTGTTCATAAAGCGTATTTGCAATACCAATTCCTTCGCCATCCGTCACTTGATCGCATAGCTCCTGCACTGCAAAATCTTTAAAATAATCTACCATCTTTGATGCATATCCATCCTCGTCCTCATCAGAAAAAACTTTTGTCGTCTCAATCATTGCATTAAATACCTGCTCTGTAAAATACGACTCAAATTCCTTGCATGCCGCTTTCAGCTCATCATCATTTGCCGATGTGCTGCTGTTCTCAAGTTTACTCTGAAGCGTCGCGGCCTTATTGCCGGAAGCCTGACTTGTCATGTAATCTGCATATACTGAGCTCACTCCACCAATATCCATATCACGTTACCCCCATTCTGATAGAAACTAGCGCTTCAGCTGGTTTGCCTGCTGCAGCATCTCATCTGAGGTCGTGATGACCTTGGAGTTCATCTCATAAGCTCTCTGTGCGACAATCAGATTGACCATCTCATCTGCAATTTGCACATTGGAGCCTTCCAGATAACCCTGAATCAGATTACTCTTGGTCAGATTATTATTTTCAGCCTCATTCATTGCATTACCACTGGCTGCCGTAACTGAAAACAGGCTGTCTCCTTCCTTGCTTAAACCCGCAGGATTATTAAACTGCCAAAGACCAATTGTCTTGTCCATGCTCTTCGGAATGCCTTTATCATCCGGATAATAGAGTGTGCCATCCTTTCCGACCGTAATCTTGCTGGCAACAATATCCGTCCCTTCGATCGTGATGGGTGCTCCTGACTTATCCAATACCGGGAGTCCGTCTGATGTACTCAGTGTCAGTCCATTATTTCCAATTGCAAATACAAAATTGCCATTTCTGGTATAGTATGTATTTCCATCTGCTCCCCTGACGCCAAAGAAACCTCTTCCGTCAATAGCAAAATTGGCTTCTCCGGGAGTTTCAAGCAGACTTCCCTGTGTAAAAATGGATGTAATCGCTGAATTTCTGACACCCAGTCCTACTTCCGCACCGATTGGTTTGTTTTCACCGTTTGCAGTAGTGGTTTTTGTCTGTATTGTCTGATATAAAAGTGATTTAAATTCCATGACCTCTGACTTATAACCTGTCGTGTTGACATTCGCCAGATTGTTGGAAATGTTGTCTACATTTAACTGCTGCGCAATCATGCCTGTTGCGCCTGTCCATAATGATCTTACCATATCTTGTCCCCTCCTGATTCTAATGTGAATGCCCTGTTACATTACTACCTTACACTTTACTGAGCGCCATTGATTTCTCCAGTGTATCGTCAAAGGTCGTCAGCATTTTCTGATTTGACTCATACTGTCTCGAAATCGTGATCATATTGACCATTTCTTTGACTACGGAAGCATTGGACATTTCCAGATAGCCCTGATAAATTTTGGCATCCCCAGCATCCTTTGCGACTGCACCTTCCTTGGCATCCCACATTGTCTCACCATAATGGGTCAGATAATTGGTATCTTCAAATTCTGTTAATTTCAAGCTTGCAACCAGTCTGTCATCCTGATAGATATTTCCGGATTCATCAAACACTGTGTTGCCTGCTGTTGTGGACAGTTGTATTCTTCCGTTCTCACCAAGCACATAGTCGCCATCCTTTGTCACAAGATAGCCATCCTTTGTGAGTGTGAAGCCACCGTCCCTTGTATATTTGGTAGAGGTCTCGCCCGACTTGTTCGTAAACTCAATATTGAAAAATCCATCGCCACCAATCGCAATATCATAGGTATTGCCTGTATCTCTGAGTGAGCCCTGGGAGAAATCTGTATAGGTCTCTCCTATTTTTACACCAAGGCTCATATTTCCAAGACGTTTTGGTGTGTTTGGATTTTCTGATACATCTTTAATTTTGACTGCCATCACCTCAGAATACGCCTGACTCGTAGAACCTTCCTTTTTAAATCCGGTGGTATCTGCATTTGCCAGGTTATTCGACATGATATCCATTCTGTACTGCTCATTCATCATGCCGGTGTAGGCTGTATATAGACCTCTAAGCATATGTTCCTCCTAATCTGTTGCCTTGGCTGCGGCATTTCGGAGAAATCCTGTCAACGGATATTTAGAAGTCGTCCCTTCCCCCTGCGAGGAATTCCACATACTTACCTGTACCGATTGCAACTGCTGTCATCGGATCCTCTGCTGTCATGGTATTGATACCGGTCCTTGATTCGATCAGATCCTCCAGGCCACGAAGAAGGCTTCCGCCTCCTGTCAGCACGATGCCTCGATCGGCAATATCTGCCGCAAGCTCAGGTGGAGTTTTCTCAAGAACACTGTGTATGGTATCAATAATCTGAGAGGTAATCTCGCGCAGTGCCTCCTCTGTCTCATCCGAAGATACACGGATTGTCTTTGGAAGACCGGTAACCAGGTTACGTCCTCTGACGTCCATATAGTCAACCTCTGCTCTCTTAAATGCTGAACCAATTTTAATCTTGATGTCTTCTGCTGTTCTCTCACCAATCAAAAGATTGTGTTTCTTTCTCATGTAACGTACGATGGCTTCATCAAAGTCATCGCCTGCAACCTTTATTGATGCGCTTACAACGGTACCGCCAAGTGATATGACTGCAATATCAGAAGTTCCTCCTCCGATATCTACGATCATATTTCCGCATGGCTTCGATATATCAATACCAGCTCCGATTGCTGCAGCGATAGGCTCCTCAATAATCTTGACATCTCTTGCTCCTGCAAGATAGGTAGCATCCACAACAGCCTTTTTCTCTACCTCTGTGACACCACTTGGCACACATACAGCGATCACCGGCTTGCGGAACGTCTTTCTTCCAAGTGCTTTTCTGATAAAGTATTCCATCATCTGCTGTGTAACTTTGTAATCAGAAATAACACCCTGTCTGAGTGGTCTGACTGCTACAATATTGCCCGGAGTCCTTCCAAGCATCAGTCGCGCATCCTCTCCGATTGCTTTTATCTTATCATTGTCTCTGTCAAAAGCGACTACTGAAGGCTCCTTCAGTACAACGCCCTTTCCTCTGATGTAAACCAGTATACTTGCGGTTCCAAGGTCAATTCCAATATCTGTGTATTGCATGGCTCTGTGCCCCTTTCTATAAATTCGAATCAGTAAAACTTAGTCGCATATCATCCCAATTGTAATTAGTATTCCCATTCAAGATATAACTATTAACATATATAACTAAGCCATTATAACCTAATTCGATCTTTTTTCAAAGGGGTTTCACACTTTTTTTACAATAAAAACGCATGAAATTGAAAAAATAGTCTCTGTGGTTTACAAAAGCTATATCGGTAACTTTTACATAATACTTTAGCTTTTCACATAATATTATGTAAATTTATTATATTATCTGAATATTAATTTGTAAAGAGGGAACTTATGCAATTATTCATTGTTTTTAATTTTTTTAGCCTTCTCCAACATTCTCTTGATGTACACGCCGGTGTAAGACTCCGGACACTGTGCGACGTGCTCCGGGGAGCCTTCTGCAATGACGGTGCCACCGCCGTCTCCTCCTTCCGGTCCGATGTCAATGATGTAATCCGCCGTCTTGATCACATCCAGATTATGCTCGATGACAACGACCGTATTTCCACCCTCGGCAAGGCGCTGCAAAATCTCGACGAGCTTGTGTACATCTGCAAAATGAAGTCCTGTCGTCGGCTCATCCAGAATGTAGATTGTCTTTCCTGTACTTCTGCGGCTAAGCTCTGTAGCAAGTTTGATCCGCTGCGCCTCTCCTCCGGAAAGTGTCGTTGACGGCTGTCCCAGTTTGATATAGGAAAGACCTACATCATACAGCGTCTCGATTTTCCGGCGGATGGACGGCACCGGTTCAAAGAAGGTCATCGCCTCCTCCACCGTCATATCGAGCACATCATAAATGCTCTTTCCTTTATATTTGACATCCAGCGTCTCTCTGTTGTAACGTTTGCCCTGGCATACCTCACATGGAACATATACATCCGGCAGGAAGTGCATCTCAATTTTGATAATGCCATCTCCACCGCACGCCTCACAGCGTCCGCCCTTTACATTGAAGCTGAAACGCCCTTTTGTATATCCCTTTGCCTTTGCATCTACTGTGGAAGCAAACAGATCCCTGATCTGGTCGAATACACCTGTATACGTAGCCGGATTGGATCTCGGCGTCCTTCCGATCGGGGACTGGTCGATTGCGATGACCTTATCAAGCTGTTCAACACCCTCAATCTTCTTGAATTTACCCGGAATAATACGTGCTCTGTTCAGTGTCTTTGCCAGATATTTATAAAGGATCTCATTGACAAGGGAAGATTTTCCGGAACCCGACACGCCTGTCACACAGGTAAATACCCCAAGTGGAAATTTCACGTCAATATTTTTGAGGTTGTTTTCCGCAGCACCCTTTACTGTAAGCCATCCTTTTGGTTTCCTTCTGATCTCCGGTACCGGTATCTGCAGTTTACCGCTCAGATACTGTCCCGTAATCGATTCCGGTACCTGCATGATTTCCTCGGCAGTACCCTGCGCAATCACTTCTCCGCCATGCGCACCTGCCCCGGGACCGATATCGATCACATGGTCTGTCGCAAGCATCGTATCCTCATCGTGCTCCACGACCAGAAGTGTATTTCCAAGCTCCTGAAGATTTCTAAGTGCGGCAAGAAGCTTATCATTATCCCGCTGGTGTAGACCGATACTCGGCTCATCCAGAATATAGCACACACCGACAAGGCCGGAACCAATCTGGGTTGCAAGTCTGATTCGCTGTGCCTCCCCTCCTGACAAAGATGCCGTTCCTCTCGACAGACAAAGGTATTCCAGTCCAACACTTGCCAGGAATCCTACTCTTGCCTTGATTTCTTTTAAAATGCGCTTACCAATCAGCTGCTGCTGTTTTGTCAGCTCCATCGTGTCCATAAAACGATACAGATTGCCAATCGACATCGAAGTAATTTCATATATATTTTTATCGCACACTGTTACTGCAAGCGAGCTTTTCTTCAGTCGCTTGCCTCCACACTCCTTACAGGGTGTGATCTGCATGAATGTCTCGTATTCCTGCTTGGATGCTTCTGACCCCGTCTCCCTGTATCTGCGCTCCACATTTTTGACAAGTCCTTCAAATGCCACCGGATAATCGCCTTCTCCGCGCTGTCCCTTATAATGCACAATAACCTCTTTTCCCTTTGTGCCATTTACAAGTACATCCTGTGCCTGTTGTGACAGCTCCTCAAAGGGCGTGTCCAGTGAAAAGTCATATGCGGCTGCCAAAGCCTGCAGAATCGCATTGGTAAAGCTGCTCTTATCCGTACAGGACTGCCATCCCATGACAGTGATTGCTCCCTGATTGATACTAAGGCTCTTATCTGGTATGATCAGGTCGATATCAAACTCCATCTTGTAGCCAAGTCCCAAACATTCAGGACAGGCTCCAAAAGGGTTGTTGAAAGAAAAGCTTCGCGGCTCCACCTCATCAATGCTGATATTGCAGTCCGGACAGGCAAAGCTGTCGGAGAAATTCATCATCTCGCCACCGATCACATCCACCATCAGAAGTCCGTCTGACAGTGCCATCACATTCTCGATGGAGTCTGTCAGTCGCCGCTCGATTCCTTCCTTTATAACAAGTCGGTCAACGATGATTTCGATGTTGTGCTTAATGTTTTTATCAAGCTTGATTTCCTCTGATAAGTCATACAGACTCCCGTCAATGCGCACACGAACATAGCCGCCCTTTTTTGCCCGTTCCAGAACCTTGGCATGCTCTCCCTTTCTGCCGCGCACGACAGGTGCCAGAAGCTGAAGCTTTGTGCCCTGCGGCAGACTCATAACCTGATCTACCATCTGATCGACAGTTTGACGCCTGATCTCCCTGCCACAGTTCGGACAGTGTGGGATTCCGATGCGTGCATAGAGCAATCTAAAATAATCATAGACCTCTGTCACAGTACCGACAGTCGATCGCGGATTTCTGTTGGTCGATTTCTGATCGATGGAGATTGCAGGAGACAGTCCTTCAATGCTCTCCACATTCGGTTTCTCCATTTGTCCCAAAAACTGTCTGGCATAGGACGACAGCGACTCCATATATCGTCTCTGGCCCTCGGCGTAAATCGTGTCAAATGCAAGCGATGACTTTCCGGAACCGGAAAGTCCCGTCAGCACGACAAATTTATTTCTGGGAATGTCCAGATTAATATTTTTCAGATTATGTTCGTTAGCTCCGCGAATCTTGATTACCTCGCCCTTCGGAAGCATTTTCAGTTGTTCTGCGTTCATTTTATATCCTAGCCTTTCCTATTATCACTATAGTCCGTTTGTCATATCGTTGAGCATCTTTTTGAGCTCCATCATCTTGTCACGAAGCTCCATAGCCGCCTCGAAATTTAAGTCCGCTGCTGCCTTACGCATGTTTTTCTCAACCGTCGCAATCAGTTTCTTAAGTTCCTTCTCATTCATGGACTCAGGGTCCTTTGCAAAGGACTGTTCTTCTTTTGCAACTGCTTTCGATATGCTAATCAGGTCACGCACTGCCTTTTTGATCGTCTGTGGCGTGATGCCATGCTCTTCATTATATTTCTGCTGGATTGCACGTCTTCTGGCTGTCTCGTCCAGTGTCACCTGTATCGAATCCGTGATATTGTCCGCATACATCACGACATGTCCCTCGGCATTTCTGGCCGCTCGTCCTACCGTCTGTATCAGCGAAGTTGCAGAACGCAGGAACCCTTCCTTATCTGCATCCAGTATCGCTACAAGCGAGATCTCCGGAATATCAAGTCCCTCTCGCAACAGATTAATGCCGACAAGTACGTCAAAGACATCCAGTCGCATATCACGAATAATCTGTGCACGCTCCAGCGTATCAATGTCAGAGTGCAGGTATTTCACGCGGATTCCAACCTCCGACATATATTTGGTCAAATCCTCAGCCATGCGCTTTGTCAGTGTCGTCACCAATACCTTATTATGCTTTGCAGTCTCAGCATTTATTCTGGCAATGAGATCATCAATCTGACCTTCCACCGGATGAATCTCGATCTCCGGGTCAAGAAGCCCTGTCGGCCGGATAATCTGCTCTGCGCGCAAAAGCTCATGCTCTTTCTCATATTCACTGGGCGTTGCTGAGACGAAAAGCATCTGGTCGATTTTCTGCTCAAATTCATCGAATTGCAGGGGTCTGTTGTCAAGCGCCGAAGGCAGACGAAATCCATAATCCACCAGCGTATTTTTTCTCGAACGGTCACCTGCATACATACCCCTGATCTGCGGTATCGTCATATGCGACTCATCCACGATAATCAGAAAATCATCCGTAAAGAAATCCAGCAGGCAGTATGGCGGAGCACCCTCCTCTGTGCCATTTAAATGTCTGGAATAATTCTCAATGCCGGAACAGAAACCCGTCTCTCTAAGCATCTCAATATCAAAGTTCGTCCGCTCCGAAATGCGCTGTGCCTCAAGGAGCTTATCCTCGCTCTTGAAGAAACGCACACGCTCCTTCATCTCCTCCTCGATTTTCTCACATGCTGCCGCAATCTTCTCCGGTGCCACGACATAATGGGATGCCGGAAAGATCGTCGTGTGCTCCAATGTGGCATTGACCTTGTTCGTGACCGGATCCACCTCTGCGATACGGTCAATCTCATCACCGAAAAATTCCACACGAATCAAATAGTCACCGCCCTGCGCCGGGTGAATATCGACGACATCTCCATGCACGCGGAACCGTCCGCGGTCAAGATCGATATCATTCCTGTCATACTGCATCTCAATGAGCGCACGAATCACCTCATCCCTGTCCTTTGTCATACCAGGACGAAGTGACAACATCATTCCCTGATATTCGTCCGGACTTCCCAGACCATAGATACAGGAAACACTTGCAACGACTACCACATCCTTTCGCTCTGTCAGGGATGCCGTTGCAGAAAGTCTCAGTTTATCAATCTCGTCATTGACTGCCGAATCCTTTGCAATATAGGTATCGGAGGATGGAATGTATGCCTCCGGCTGATAATAATCATAATAACTAACAAAATATTCCACCGCATTCTCAGGGAAAAATTCTTTAAACTCACCATAAAGCTGGCCTGCTAACGTCTTATTGTGTGCGATGACAAGCGTCGGCTTATTGAGCGCTGCGATAATATTTGCCATCGTAAAAGTCTTGCCCGAGCCGGTAACACCTAATAATGTCTGAAACTGATTTCCCTCCTGAAATCCCTTTACAAGCTCCGCAATTGCCTGTGGCTGATCGCCGGTGGGAGCATATTCGCTGTGTAACTTGAAATCCATAACTGCAAAGTCACCTCCGGTTTTATTACTTAGGCAGTTAAAAAACGCAATTTATACTGCATAAAATCTTGCGAGTTTTAGCTGCCTAAGTAATATATCAAAAATATGTTCTGTATATTTCTCAATAAATATACCACACTTTTTTTCGTTTGTACAGAAAAACACAAATATTTGTTCGTTTCTATTCTTGTCCGCTTAATTTTATAGCGCAGCTACAAGTTTCCTCATAGCTGCGCTTTTATCATAGCTGTTCATATTCAATTGCATTCCGAAATTCGCCACGAATCTCTGCATTGGGAATAAAAACTGACACACTTTCATGCTCAAAGGCAAGATAGCCCAAATGTACAAGAAGCGTGAGAACATCATCCTTGCTTTGAAAGGTTGTCATATCATTTGTCTGCCACCTTTCCTGCTATTCTTTCGGTTCTATCGAGGTCCCATAAACCTATCCCCATTATAATGTATCATATGATCTGGAATCTCAGCAATCCATACTCCCGTCTCCCACGCAAGTTGATCTGAAAACTTTTTGTATGTCTTGAAATCAAGAAATGCCGTTACAAATATCTTTCCTGCCGTTACACCTTTTGTCATTTCTTCGATTTCCAATATCCTCTTTTGATCCATTGGTCCTGCAGATGTCACTGCCTCAACAAAATAAATCCAGTCCTTATCCTCACGATACAGCACCACATCCGGCATCTTGTCATGTAACGTAATCTCAAAACCTAACTCCATCAATTTCTCTACGTTCTTAAATAAGTCTTTTTCGATGGTATCTCCCACATATATGCACTCCGAATTTGGCGCAAATCTGGGTGCAAACTCTTCTATAATCGCTTTTTGCAATTCATTATGCTTTCCAGGAGAAAACTTGAAATCAGTACCATTTATTTTTGCCGTCATTCCTATCATTTCTGAAAATTCTCTTGTTTCCTCAATCTTACTCACAATATCCCTCCAATATTGCAATTTGGTACACCCTAACAAAAGTCAAGCTACATACAATTCAACCCCTTCGCGCTTAATATTGTTATAAAACGGATAAGCATGAAGCCAGTGATTAAAGTGCTCCACATTTTTTACAATAGGCATGATTTCCAAATCGTTATCAAAGTTATAATCAAAAGTAAGGTCAGATAACTGATGCCCTTTTTGTGATATCTCTTGATCTATCAAATTCACTAAAATCATAATATCAATATCCGATTCCTGAGAATAATCTCCCCTTGCATAGGAGCCATACAAAATTACCGACTGTAAACTTGAACCATAAATCTTCTTTATATCCTCTACGTATTGTAAAAGTAAGACCTTTGTAATCTGTTGCATAGCTTACACCTTCTTTCCAAACTCTCTGTAAATATAGTATATCTTTCATTTCCCACTATTACAACAGAAATGTACAGACTCGCAACCCAATTACTTCTATTTTGCTTATTAATCCCGCTTTTTGCCTTTCTTCTGAAATTCCTTTAAAATACGCTTTACAATCTTTTTGATATCATTCAGATCCGCATGTTCTGCTAAATCTTTGAGGAACGGAAGCATACTTTCTATGGTATTTTTAAACTCACTTTCTGCGTATTGTTTTGCCCAATCCAGATCATCAGCACTCTTCTCACCCAAGTAGATCTTCTCCATGATGTAAGCACTGATTTCCCCAATTGCTGCAGTAAATGCAGCTGCTACAATGGCATTCAGGACACTGCCTGCTACCGGAATAACAGCTTTTAATCCAGACAATACCGTTTTTGCTACCACAGAAGTAGTTCCACACTCCACAAGGACATTGATTATCCCGCAACTGTCTTTCGGAATCTCATAAATCTTTGCGATACCCTTAATCATTCCTGTCTGGATCGGTACCAGAATAATTGCATCGGAAATCGGGATTGGAACTGCACCAACAGCGGCCGGAATTACCCATTACCAAAATGTTAATCTTTTCATTGTTCGTAATCACCATCTTCATCCTATACAAGTACAATATAATCTGAGCCTTCGCCATTCCGACCAGTTGCTTCAATCTGCAAATCAGAACCTTCTGCAACACCAAACTTCTGTTTAAAGTCATCGTAGCTCTTTATCCAGTCAAACTTAACCTGCTCTGATACCGCTTCGAAATGTAACTTACCACATTTGATTTTATTACGCTCAACTTCCTGCAAGTTGGCATCGGCTTTACCCCATTTTGACTCGACAACGAAGTAAATACCGATGGTTGGGTCGCTTAAAGACTCCTTGCGACATACCACAGCCCAGTCAGGACTATAATTGCCATATGGAGTATCAATTACAAATCCGCCCTTTTTAAGCTTAGTGAAAAGCAATACATTACTGTTGTTTTCAAGACGATGAGCAAATTCACACTCGCCTTCAGAATCCATCTTGTAATATTCATTCATAGCAGAACTTCTGTCGGATTTTGCTTGGAAAACTCGCCACTCTTCTTCAAAGTCCTCCTCTGAAATGTTATCCAGCTCAAAGATATTTCTGCTGTCTAATTCATAACCATTAATCACTTCATAAGAAGTAATATTTTTTGCTTTCTCATCATTGAGCTTTTCAAGGATGAACTGAGTTACTTCGTCAAGAATGTCCTGATTATCCAAAAGCTCACGCTTCTCTACTCCCTGCAAAATCTTGAAAATTGCAAGTCTAGGTAGCATTGTGTGATACATAATGTAGTTTGCAATTTCAAAATCAGATTTTGGGTCAGAACTGATTTCAATTTCAAGGTCTTGGTCACCATAGTGTGCTTCTTCCATGACAAACATCTGGGAATCATTGAATTTGGCTTTACCAGTTTCTACCTTGTATTCATTCTTCGCACGCATAAATTTGAGCTTATTATTTATCTCAAGAATACAATCATCAATGAATTTATCCTTATCCAGCTTGAATTTATAAATGGTACGTTTCATAAGGTTCTGGCGTAAACCAAAGTAAATTTTTTCAAACTCACCTTCTGTTACATAAGCTCTGACCTTATTTTCATAAGGCTCATTGTCGCCATTACGAATCTCAATCTTCGTTGTGCCCTTCTGAACCATGAGCTCCTTGAACTGTTTCTTAATAACTTCCGCATGCTCGTTCAATGTCTCATTTACAAAGGTCATCTCATCGAATATTTTTGTAATCTGAGCAGGAGAACCTTTCAGAACATTGTCTGAATTCATAACCCCAGCTGACACAAGCTCTTCCTTAAATGTGTCTACTAACTCCGGAGTAATCTTACTTGCTGGAATACCAGCAGTTTTCAAAGTTGAAATCAATATCTCTGCAGTAACTTCATTTTTATCGTAATGCAT
>JAFOYD010000122.1 GCA_017391545.1 Lachnospiraceae bacterium | reverse complement strand
CTGTCAGCGTTCCTGACAAAAGCAGTGTCTCATAGCTTCCCTGGAACAAGATCTGTCCGCCATTTTTACCGGCAAGCGGTCCCACGTCAATGACCTCATCAGCAATGCGGATAATATCCTTGTCGTGCTCTACTACAAGGACGGTATTGCCCTTATCCCGCAGCATCCGAAGCAGACGGATCATACGGTGGACATCGCGCGGATGCATCCCGGTACTTGGTTCATCAAAAATGTAGATCATACCCGTCAGCGAGCTTCCCATATATCTTACCAGTTTCAGTCTCTGTGCCTCTCCGCCGGACAATGTAGAAGATTCCCGATTCATGCTAAGATACGGTAATCCAATATCAATCATCCGGTCAAGCGACGCGATCAGGGACTTGGCAACAGACTCTGCCCGCGGATCTGTGATTTTTTTCAGTTCTTCAGACAGCTTTGTAAATTCCATCTCACACATCTCGGCAATATTGTAACCGTTGATGCGGCAGGACAGTGTCTCCGGATTCAGTCGGGCTCCCCTGCAGTCGGGACACTCCCGTTCCTCCATAAACTGGTTGATCTTCTTTAAGGTATTATCGTTCTGCTCCTCCGGTCCTTTCATCAGACACAACCGCTTGAACTGATTGTAAACACCTTCCAGTTTCTTATCAATCCGTTCTCCGTCTTTCGTGCGGCTGCCATACAAAAGGATATTCTGTTCCTCCTCGGAAAGCTCCTTCCATTTCTTGTTCACGTCAAACAAATCCGGTCTGCGATAGACCTTCCAGTAATATTTCCCCGGTCCAAAGGCAGGAAGCTGGAAAATCCCTTCTTCATACGTCTTCTCCTCGTCAATCAGCTTATGGATATCAAACTCCATGACTTTGCCGATGCCGGCACAGGTCTTGCACATTCCATTCGGATTATTAAAGGAGAAAAACGATGCAGGTCCGATCTTTGGCTCCCCAATCCTTGAAAAGAGCAAACGCAGTGAGGCATACATATCACTGATCGTACCCACCGTAGACCTGGCATTTCCGCCCAGTCTGCTCTGATCAATCACGACAGAGGGATTGAGGTTGTCAATCAATTCAACATTTGGCTTCTCATACTTTGGAAGCCGTCCGCGAATCCATGCCGTGTACGTCTCGTTCATCTGCCTCTGACTCTCCGCTGCAATCGTGTCAAACACGATGCTGGATTTCCCGGAACCGGAAACGCCGGTAAACACCACAATCTTGTTCTTCGGAATCTCCAGCGATATGTTTTTCAGATTATTCTGTTTTAATCCTTTGATCAAAATGTTTTCCGTTTTCATCCTCTACTCCTCTCGTTTCATGACCGGAATCTGAATCTCAGAAAGCCATTCGTCCTCGGTCTCTTTATTCCATACACCGTCGATATACTTTTCACGAATGGCTCCGCAGATTTCATATCCACTTTCCTCGATGTACTTCAAGATGACTTCATACGTATGTGGAAAATTGCTGTACGAACCTTTGTGATAGATACAGGCAGCCTGAATTTCCGGAAATTCCTTGAACTTGAGTGACTCCGTATCTTCCTTTTTCTCGGTGACCGCCTCGCAGGTCTCGATCAGAATCTGTTCCTCCTTGTAACCCGGCTCCAGATAATTCGTAAAGCAATACTCCGGAATCGCACATTCACACCCAAGCGCTTCCATCTGTGCTCCCATCTTAGGCATCATGTCAAACAACGCATCATAAGATTCGATTCTGTCCTGCATTGTGGCTGCCACAACTGCGGGAATCGTCTTGATCAGAACCGGTGCCTTGAGCGCATCCTCTCCCTCTGCAAGATACCCGTCGATTGCTGCGATCTGTCTGGTCAGATCAGCAATTTTTGACAAAAGCTCTGCCTTTTTCCGGTTCAGAAAAGAAGTCGTATCCGAACTGCTGCTGATTCTTTTGATATCTTCAATAGTAAATCCCGCCTGCTTCAGTGCCGTGATCCGGTGCAGCACTGCCATCTGACTCATTGTATAGTAACGGTAACCATTCTCCTCATCCACATAAGCCGGGGCAAGAAGCCCCTGCTCCTCGTAGAAATGAAGCGTCTTGATCGTGATATGATTCATCTGCGCAAACATACCGATCTTATACAGATGATCGCTTGTCTTTTCTCCACAGGCTTTATGTTCTTTTTCCATTTTCATGAGTACCGCCTCCTATTCCCATCGAAACGTCATTACTGATATGATACTACAAACTGCCGTAATTACCAACAGCTAACAAGCAGTATGAAGTCATTCTACACTCTCCCCCTAAGGGCAGAGTCAAGTGTGATTTTCAAAAAAGTCAAACTCAGATACGCTGTCACAATTTCCGATCACGCAAAAAGACCTCCAAACTGACGTAGCAGATGCAGTTTGAAGGTCTTTTGAATGTTCTTCATTATTTCTTAAAGTCAATTGTTATCTTTCCTCCGGCACATTCAATGGCATATGTGCTGTCGGCGTTGTTGTTAATTTTCTCTGTGTATGATATACCGCTATAATTGGTTTGATTCAAAGTAATATCACCCACGCTGCAATCCAGCTCATAATTGTGATCATTCACACTGTCATCAAGATACAGATCAAGATCTCCAAACCCACATTCAGCCGTAAAATCACCAGTTATGCGCCCGGAATATGTCATTTCTCCCATGCCAATGTTCACTTCACTGTCATTTACAGAACCGTTTTTGACTTCCATATCTCCCACACCAAGGTCGACATTGAACCAGTTCGCATTCAGTGTATTGACCTCCAGTTCCCCGGCACCAATTTCCATATTGATACGTCCGGATGCCAGCAAAGAATCTGCCTCTATTTTGCCTGCTCCTAGCTCGATCTCAATACTCTCAAACAGGACATTTTTCGGAATTTCAAGGTAAATCTCGTTATATTCACCAACATGCACACCTTTGCCGTTATGATCAAATCCCCTTACATGGAATGTGCCATTTTCAGTATAGTATTGATACTTACCTGCATTTTTAGAGTAGATATGAAAATACGCATCATCCGATTCGGAGATGATGCAGCTACCTGCACCGATTTCCAAATTGAGGTTCGAAACATCAGAAGCGAGGGCAGCCTGAAAATCCTGATCATCGCCGGAATGTGTTGGATAGTTATGGTCAAAACTCATGTGCATCTCACCATGATGCCAGGACACGATGTCTCCGCCAAAGAAATCGTCCACATCAACGAATAAGTCTTCGACATAAGGATTGTTTTTGATCTCATCCTGCGCGTAAGCATATATTTTAGTCCCTCCAATAAAGGTACACACAGCAAGAATTATGACACCAATGGTGAGCATGGAAAGTGCTGCGATCAGACAGCCTTTGGCAAATTTTTTCATATACGTACCTCCTTTTTACGGTTCGATAATTTTTGAATCAGACTACGGATTCCCTTGACTACCCATGGAATGACAACGATACAGAGCAAGCCTGTGAAGAGCAGGAACAGGATTCCAATGGCGGTAACGACAAGTCCTCCTCCAATCATTGCAACACCGCCGAGCAGATTGTGAAAAATGGTCGGAAAGCCTGCAAAGAACAGGATAATTCCTACGAATAAGCAAACCAGTCCGCCAATTCCAAAACCCAGGATCAATCCTGCAATCGTGGCTAAACAGCCAAAAACCACGCCAAAGATAGAACCGAGAAGTCCGATCCAGACAGGGCTTAAAAGAACTGCTGCTATGACTGCCAGAACAATCAGGGCAGTATTGGAATTCTTCTGTGGTTCACTGGTTTTCTGAAACTGATCTTCTGTAAATGTATGCTGCTTCTCCTGTTGACTGCTTTCCTGTTCGGAAGAATTACCCTTGTTTAAGATTCCTGATTTGATCTCTGTAGCCACTTCCTCAGGCGTGCCAAGTTCTTCCATAATCGCCTCTTCATTCTCCAAACCCGCATCTTCAATATATTCCCTGTAATATGCAAGCGCTTCATCGCGCTCCTCCTGCGAAAGATCAGAGAGCAATCCAAAGAGTCGGTCTAAGAATTCATTTTTACTCATGAGTTATACCTCCCTCAAATAGACTCGTTATTTTGGTGGAATAGGTAATCCATTCCCTTTTGTACATTTGAAGCTGTTCGCTTCCCTTTTCTGTGATGTGGTAATAGCGTCGGTTCCTGCCTGCACACTCCTTATCATAGGTAGCCAGACATTCATCCTTCTGCAAGCGCCGGAGCACAGGATAAAGTGTTGATTCACTTAGTTCTATGACATCCCGTACATCCTGGGTAATCTTGTAACCATAGGTTCCTTCTGTATCCTTGGACACAACAGCAAGCACAATGGCATCAAGCAGAGTTGAACCTGTATTAAAAACCATGAATCCATCTCCTTTACAATAATATAATATTATATGCTGTATAATATTGTGTGTGAATATACTATATACCATATAATATTATATGTCAATACACAAATAACAAAAAAATCGGAAGCACATCCACTCCCGATTTTCATTATCTACTACTCAAGATATTTAATTAATGCTTCGCAGCGTTCCATCGTTAGCTCTGCCATAAACTGGTTGCAGTCCACTGCTGCCATCGAGCCGCCTGCCGAAAGAATTTCCTCTGCACGCGCCTCTTTTTGAGCGATCCATTCCCGCTGTTCCTCTAAAATCTCGTCAAATTTGTCTTCCTCAACATTATTCTTTACCAGATTCCAGATGTAGTTGAGGCAAGAATCACAGTTTTCGTACATCGTTTCTGCGTATTCTGCCATTTCTGCGGTTGTCTCAGCTTCAGATAATTTGTCCACATAGTAATCGTAAGAGTCTTTGTATGTGTTAAATGTCATCCGGGCATCTTCCAAAGGCTCCGGTCTTGGATAAGAATAGATGCCAAATTCATTCTTCTCATCAACAATGATAATCATCGTCAACTCAGTTTCACTCTCATTATTATAAGAAATCCACAAACATTCTTCCTCCGACAGCTCACTTAACGGTGTTCCCGGAAGATAGACCTTAAAGGTATCATTTGCACCCAGACAATACGATTCTGTGTAAATAAAGTGCATCCCATCGCAAATCTCATCCGTGCCGACCGGATCCGTGTAGGAGATGTCGGCAAGCTTCATCTCATAGGTATCGTCGTTTATTTTGGTAAGCTCCGTAAAATGTCCTGTATAGGAACAGCAATACATCGTACCATCCGGATATCCCTCACCGGTAACTCCCATATCCGAATCATGGAAATTTCCGCTAAACGAACCGTCCTTCTCAATCGTAAATCCTTCGGACCATCCTCCGGCACCACTCGAAAACTCAAACTCTAACTCTGACAGATCTGCAAAAGTCAGGTCTGCTGTTTCCTCTGTATTCTCCTCCTCAGAATCCCTAAAAGCTATGCTCGAAGAATCCTCTGACGCATCCGTTACAGTCGCGTCCTCTGTCTGCGCTGATTCACTTTCTACGCTTTGACTGTTTTGGACATCATTCTCATCCATCCCACTCTTTACGCCACATCCAGCAATCGTAGCAGCCGTAAATACGGACAGTATTGCTAATACCACTTTTTGTTTCATATTTATATCCTCCTCCATCATTTAGGCATTTTCGTATCCATATACAATACTTTTGAATGTAAGGAAAGGTTACAGGATTATGAAAGTTTGCTGATCTTCGCCGTGAGAATCCTCCTCACAGATTCGTCGATCCGATCCTCCGAAATCTCTCCACTGAGCACTGCGGTATACAGACCAGAATATGCTGCCTGAAAATCACCCGGCATCAGTATTATATCGACTCCGGCTTTTACAGCCATTTTTGCAGCGACACCGGAATCATAGTTTTTCGCAATTGCTCCCATATTCATCGCATCCGTGATGACCAGACCATCATAGCCCAGATCCGTTCTCAAAATCCCGGTTATCATTTTCTCGGAAAGAGAGCATGGCGTGTCATCTCCAACAACATTCGGGGCTGATATGTGCGCCACCATGACCAGATCCACACCACACACCTGCGCAGCGCTAAAAGGCTGCAGCTCTGTCGTCATCAGCTCCTCATAGGTTTCATTCGTATACGCATATCCTTCATGGGTATCTGCCTCTGTCGCTCCATGTCCCGGAAAATGCTTGAAGGTGCTCATAATTCCATGCGCATGTAATCCGTTAGAATACGCCACAGCGTATTTTGTTACCAGCCCGGCGTCACTGCCAAACGATCTGTTTCCAATGACAGCGCTTCCACTCTTTGTCAGCACATCAGCATCCGGTGCAAAGTCGACATTGAATCCCAATTCACTTAGATACGCACCGATCGTCTCTCCGCAGTCATATGCTT
>JAFOYD010000121.1 GCA_017391545.1 Lachnospiraceae bacterium | reverse complement strand
GTTCAATCTTGCAAACTTTATGAGAGCACATTTGTATTCCTCACTTGCGGCACTAAAGGCAGGTCTTGACCTGATGTTTAAGGAAGAGGATGTCAAGGTCGATAAGATGTTTGGACACGGTGGTCTGTTCAAGACAAAGGGTGTCGGACAGCGGATCGCGGCGGCAGCAATGAATACCTCCGTATCCGTCATGGAGACAGCCGGAGAAGGCGGTGCTTGGGGAATCGCGCTTCTGGCAGATTACATGCAGAATAAGGAAGCTTCCGAGAGTCTGCAGGATTTCCTGGACAACAGGATTTTTGCAGGCCAGAGTGGCAGCAGCATGGAACCTGACAGCAAGGATGTGGAGGGCTTCAATCAGTTCATGGAGCGCTACATGGCAGGTCTTGCCATTGAGCATGCTGCAGTAAACACGTTAAAATAAGGGAGAAAGAACATGTTAGAGGAATTAAAGAAACAGGTTTATGAGGCCAACATGAAACTGCCGGAATACGGACTTGTGACGTTTACCTGGGGAAATGTGAGCGGTATCGACAGGGAAAGCGGACTGTTTGTCATTAAGCCAAGTGGCGTTGATTACAATAAGCTGACACCGGATGATATGGTAGTCATGGATTTGCAGGGCAATAAAGTCGAAGGCAAGTACAAGCCTTCGTCCGACACACCAACGCACCTGGAACTTTACAAGGCATTCCCTGAAATCGGTGGCGTCGTGCACACCCACTCTTCCTATGCGACGAGCTGGGCACAGGCAGGAAGAAGCATTCCATGCTATGGAACCACGCATGCAGACTACATCTACGGTGAAGTACCATGCCTGCGCTGCCTGACAGAGGAGGAAATCGCAGAGGCCTATGAGGAGAACACAGGACATTTGATCGTCAATGAATTTTTGCGCATGAAGAAAGACCCGATGGCGGTTCCTGCTGTTCTTTGCAAAAATCATGGACCTTTTACATGGGGAAAGGATGCTTCGGAGGCAGTCCACAATGCGGTCGTTCTCGAAGAGGTGGCTAAGATGGCATACCGCACCGAACTCATCAATCCAAAGGTACAGCCTGCACCAGGCGAGCTGCAGGACAAACACTATTTTAGAAAGCATGGCGCAAATGCCTATTATGGACAGTAAATATGAGTGGTTGGAAGAGACATCGAAACGGTGTCTCTTTCATTTCTTCGTAACTATTCAGTGCCTTCATAGTTACGAGAACAAATCCATGCAAAATCACCTTCGGTGATGGATTTGTTCTTGCCAAATATACGTTATTTCACGGTCAGCGCAGTTAATGCGCAGACCTGCTGAACAGTTATATTTCTTCTATAATTACTTGACAAGCGTATAACAGACGTTTATAATTACAAATTGCAAATGATTTGCGTTTTTTAAATTATACATCAGGGAGAGTCAGGATGATTATGAAAAAAGGAAAAATTTTACTGGTTACAATGATTATGTGCGCGTTGATGCTTGGTGGCTGCGGAAACAGTGCTGCCACACAAAAGGCAGAAGACGGAAAATATGAGATTATCTGCACTACATTTCCACAGTATGACTGGGTGAAGAATCTGATTGCAGGAAATGAGGACAACTTTACGCTGACCTTATTGACCGAAAAGGGCGGCGACCTTCACAATTTCCAGCCATCTGCGACCGACATCGCAAAGGTTTCAAACTGTGATCTGTTGATTTATGTAGGCGGAGAATCAGATGCATGGGTATCTGACACACTGCGGACTGCGGCAAATAATGACATGCATGTCATAAATATGATGGATGTCATCAGCTCTGATCTAAAGGAGGAAGAGCTGGTAGAAGGCATGCAGGAGGACCATGAGGATGAAGAGGAGCAGCCTGATGGGCATGAGGAGATTGAGTATGATGAGCATATTTGGCTGTCCTTAAAGAATGCCCAAAAGCTCGTGGCGGGAATCAGTACAGAGCTGCAGGCACTTGACGCTGCAAATGCTTCTTTATATGAAAAGAATGAAACGGCATATATGGATGAATTAAATAAGCTTGATCAGGAATATCAGTCAGTTGCAGATGCAGCACAGAAGGATACGCTGCTCTTTGCAGACAGATTTCCATTTCGCTATCTGGTCGATGACTATTCCATCGACTATTATGCTGCCTTTGTAGGGTGTAGCGCTGAGACAGAAGCAAGCTTTGAGACGGTAGCATTTCTGGCAGGTAAGATTGATGAGCTTAGCCTTGATACCGTGCTTGTGATCGATGGCTCAGATGAAAAGCTGGCAAAAGCAATTATTGATAATACTTCAGACAAAAATCAACAGATTCTTGTATTGGATTCCATGCAGTCTGTTTCCAAAAAGGATATCGAAGACGGAGAAACATATCTGTCTTCCATGAGCAGCAATCTTGATATTTTACGACAGGCATTAGGAGAAAATTAATTTATATTCGGAAAGGATGCGGCGTACAATGGCTTATATCAAATGTGAAAATCTGGTGCTTGGCTATGAGGGTGTAGCGGTAGCCGAGCACATCAGTTTTGAAGTCAACAAGGGTGACTACCTTTATATTGTGGGAGAGAACGGGGCAGGAAAGAGCACCCTGATGAAGACACTTCTGGGACTGACACCGCTTATGGGCGGTACCATTACTGTTGGCGATGGATTGGAAGCACATGAGATTGGATATTTGCCACAGCAGACCTTTGTGCAGAAGGACTTTCCAGCTTCGGTGTGGGAGATCGTTCTGTCAGGAACACTTCCAAAGTGTGGGATACGTCCATTTTTTGGCAAGGCGCAAAAGCAGCTTGCCGAGAAAAATATGCGCCGTATGGATATCTGGGATTTGAAAAAGGAGTGCTACCGCAATCTTTCCGGCGGACAGCAGCAGAGGGTACTTCTGGCGCGTGCACTCTGCGCTTCCTCAAAGCTTCTGGTATTGGATGAGCCTGTGACGGGACTTGATCCGAAGGTGACAGCTGAATTTTATCAGCTGATCAGAAAGCTCAATGAAGAAGGGCTTACCATTATTATGGTCTCTCATGATATTCATGCCGCAGTCACGTACGCAAGCCATATTCTTCATATTGAAAAGGAGCGGTCATTTATCGGTACGACTACACAATATCGAGAGAGCGATTTTTGGAAAGAACTTGGAGGTGACAGGGCATGATCGCGACATTACAATACTATTTATCGTATCCGTTCGTACAGTATGCATTGATTGTGGGAACGCTGATTGCGCTCTGTTCATCCCTTCTTGGCGTGACTTTGGTATTGAAGCGCTTTTCGTATATTGGTGACGGACTGTCCC
>JAFOYD010000010.1 GCA_017391545.1 Lachnospiraceae bacterium | reverse complement strand
TCCGGAGGACGCCTCAGTTCAGGATTTGGCGCGAGAAGTGCACCGACCAAGGGAGCTTCGACCAATCACAAGGGTGTTGACTGGGCTGTGCCGATCGGAACGACAGTCGTTGCGTCCAATGCAGGTACTGTGTCATATGCCGGATGGGCAAGTGGTTATGGATATGCGGTTTATATCAACCATGCTGATGGCAGACAGACCAGATATGGTCATCTGAGCAAGGTTCTGGTAAAGGTCGGACAGTCCGTATCGCAGGGTGAAAGGATTGCGCTGAGTGGAAATACGGGACGAAGTACCGGACCACATCTTCACTTTGAGATCCGTATTAATGGAAGCGCTGTAAATCCGTTAAAATACCTGAATTAATTCATATTTTATCAAATTTCACAACACTTGCTTTAAACAAGTGTTTGTGAAATTGTTAAATGTAACAAAAATCAGGGTGATATTTACAATTTAACAAGCAGTCTGGTAGTTTACAAATGATGAAAAAAGGTATATAATCGGATAAGTTTAGTAAAAGGCATTGAAAAGACAGTAGTGAATATTATGAGGTGAACGATGGAACAGTACGCAATTAAGGGGGGCAATCCTCTGGTTGGTGAAGTTGAAATCGGCGGCGCAAAGAATGCAGCATTAGGGGTGCTTGCCGCAGCAATTATGACTGACGAAATGACAGTGATCGACAATTTACCGGATGTAAGGGATATTAATGTCCTTCTTCAGGCCATGGAGAGCATCGGTGTGATTGTATATAGAATAGATAGACATACAGCAAGAATCAATGCATCCATGGTATCAGGACTTGTGATCGAGGATGACTATATCAAAAAAATCAGGGCTTCCTATTATCTGCTTGGAGCCCTGCTTGGAAAATATAAACATGCAGAAGTTGCACTTCCAGGCGGCTGCAATATCGGAAGCCGCAAGATCGACCTTCATATCAAGGGCTTCAAAGCACTTGGAGCGGACGTGAAGATTGAGCATGGTCTCATTATTGCGGATGCAAAGGAGCTGAAAGGTGCGCATATTTATCTGGATACCGTATCCGTAGGTGCGACCATTAATATTATGCTCGCAGCAGTACTGGCAGAGGGAAAAACTGTCATTGAAAATGCTGCAAAGGAGCCACACGTCGTAGATGTGGCAAACTTCCTCAATTCCATGGGAGCAAACGTCAAGGGAGCTGGTACGGATGTGATCAGGATAACGGGGGTTAGGAAGCTTCACAGCTCGGAGTATTCGATTATACCGGATCAGATCGAGGCAGGAACGTTTATGTTTGCAGCGGCCATCACAAGAGGCGATGTCACAGTCAAGAACGTGATTCCGAAGCACTTGGAGTCAACGACAGCGAAGCTGATCGAGATGGGGTGTCAGGTAGAGGAATCTGATGATGCAGTGCGTGTCGTGTCATCAAAGCGGCTTGAGAATACGCATGTGAAAACGTTGCCATATCCTGGATTTCCGACGGATATGCAGCCTCAGATCGCAGTATCCCTGGCACTTGCAGAAGGTACGAGTATTGTCACAGAGAGCATTTTCGACAATCGTTTCAAGTACGTCGATGAGCTTGCGAAGATGGGATCGAACATCAAGGTGGAGGGAAATTCTGCCATTATTCAAGGCGTTGAGAAGTTTACCAGTGCCAATCTTACAGCACCGGATCTGCGCGCGGGCGCAGCACTTGTACTTGCATGCCTTACCGCAGAAGGGTTCAGTACCGTTGATGATATCAAATACATTGAGCGCGGTTATGAGGACTTTGATGTAAAGCTTCAGAACCTTGGCGCACACATTGAAAAGGTGACATCGGATCATGATCTTCAGAAGTTTAAGCTCAAGGTAGGATGATGTTGCAATGATGTTGTTTCAAATATTTCCCTATTGACAGCATATAACAATCAGTATATGATATAGGTGATATGACAATTCCATATTGTGATGTACTCTTATTCAGAGTGGTGGAGGTACAAAGGATCTGTGAAGCCACGGCAACCCCGTTTTTGTAAAATGGAAGGTGCCAACCTGAGCGAGTTGCTATTTTGCGTAGATAGTTCGAACAATAAGAGGATTTGATTATCGGGAAACCAATCACTTCCGCTTATTCGTCAGAGTAAGCGGTTTTCTTTTTTAGGAGGATTATACAAATGGAAAAACTATTATTTACTTCAGAGTCCGTAACAGAAGGACATCCTGACAAGGTGTGCGATGCTATTTCTGACGCGATTCTTGATGCGCTGATGGAGCAGGATCCGATGAGCCGTGTTGCCTGTGAGACAGCGACATGTACAGGCTTTGTGCTTGTGACAGGTGAGATTACCACAACGGCATATGTGGATATTCCAAAGATCGTGCGTGATACGGTAAAGGAAATCGGTTATGACAAATCCGAGTATGGCTTTGATGGCAATACCTGTGCCGTATTTACAGCAATTGACGAGCAGTCAAGCGACATTGCAATGGGTGTCGATAAGGCTTTGGAAGCAAAAGAGAACAAGATGAGTGATGCAGAGATCGAAGCCATCGGTGCCGGAGACCAGGGTATGATGTTCGGATATGCCAACAATGAGACAGAAGAGTATATGCCATATCCAATTTCACTTGCACATAAGCTGGCATTGCAGCTGACAAAGGTTCGTAAGGATGGCACATTAAAGTATTTGAGACCAGACGGAAAGACACAGGTTTCTGTAGAATATGACGAGAATGGCAAGCCCAAGAGACTTGAGGCCGTTGTTCTTTCTACGCAGCATGATGAGGATGTGACACAGGAGCAGATTCATGAGGATATCAAGAAGCATGTATTTGATGTGATTCTTCCAAAGGAACTGATCGATGCAGATACAAAGTTCTTCATCAATCCTACAGGACGTTTTGTAATCGGTGGACCGCATGGTGATGCAGGACTTACAGGACGTAAGATCATCGTAGATACTTACGGCGGATATGCACGTCACGGCGGTGGAGCTTTCTCTGGAAAGGATTGCACAAAGGTAGACAGAAGTGGTGCATATGCAGCAAGATACGTCGCAAAGAATCTTGTGGCAGCAGGACTTGCAGACAAGTGCGAGATCCAGCTTTCCTATGCGATCGGTGTGGCACAGCCTACATCCATCAACGTGGATACCTTCGGTACAGGAAAACTGGACAGCGAGAAGCTTGTTGAGATTGTTCGTGAGAACTTTGATCTCCGCCCGGCAGGAATTATCAAGATGCTTGACTTGAGAAGACCAATCTACAAGCAGACAGCAGCTTATGGACACTTTGGACGTAACGATCTTGATCTTCCATGGGAAAAGCTCGATAAGGTTGAGGCTTTAAAGAAGTACTTATAACAGATATTGGAAATGAGATAAAAGAGGGCAGATTCATTGTAATTTGCCCTCCTTTGTCGTATACTTGTTACTTGATATTGATGAAACGGAGTGTGATGGAAGTGAAGTATTTAAAGCAGTTTTTGATTATCCTGTTGATCTCATTTATCGGTGAGATTCTGAAAGCAGTTCTGCCGTTACCGGTGCCTGCAAGCATCTATGGTATGGTCATATTGTTCGTGTGTCTGCTGACCGGTATCATTAAGCTGGAAGCAGTGCAGGACGTCGGAAAATTTCTGATTGAGATCATGCCGGTCATGTTTATTCCTGCAGGTGTAGGTCTTATGAACTCCTGGGGTGTGCTCAAACCTATGCTGATACCGGTGAGCGTTGTCACAGTCGTTGTGCTGGTAGCAGTGATGGCGGTGACAGGCAGCGTGTCACAGTTCGTGATACGCCGTGGAAACACTAGACAGGAAGGGGAAAGTGAGAAATGAACGAATTTATGCAGGACTCAGCCTTTGCGGGTGTAACGATCAGCCTACTGACATATTTTGTTGGTATACATCTCAAGAAACGGTTTAAAAGTGGGCTTCTGAATCCACTTCTGATATCGATAGCAGTGACGATTGTTGTGTTGCTGGCAGCAAATGTGGATTACGAGACATACAATATGGGAGCAAAATACCTAAGCTGGTTTCTGACGCCTGCTACGGTATGTCTGGCAATTCCACTTTATGAACAGTTTGAGCTTCTGAAAAAGAACTGGATGGCAGTGATGGCTGGTATCCTGTCCGGTGTTATTACCAATATGGTGACAGTGCTTGCGCTAGCTGTATTGCTCGGACTAAATCATCAGGAGTATGTGACACTTTTGCCCAAATCAATTACCACAGCAATCGGCATGGGCGTGTCTGAGGAGCTTGGTGGATATGTGACCATTACAGTTGCAGTGATTGTCATCACCGGAGTCCTTGGCAATATGACTGGTGAGCTGATATGTAAGATTTTCCACATCAGAGAGCCAATCGCGAAAGGACTGGCTCTTGGCACGGCTGCACATGCGATGGGTACGACAAAGGCTATGGAGATGGGAGAGATCGAAGGTGCCATGAGTAGTCTTTCCGTCGCAGTGGCAGGTGTCCTTACGGTGGTAGGAGCATCCATTTTTGCAGGACTGTTTTAGTAATAAAATAGAAACAATTCGTTGAGATTAGGCTGAACTTAATATATAATAAGAGCTATAAGAGCAGACAGACTTAAGCATACTTATGAGGATTAGATTTATGGATTATGATTGCATAATGAATGAATATGATTCAAGACTGTTTGATGTTCTTTCTAATTCATCAAACAGAACCTTTTTCTTTGCGTCAAATATGAAACAGAACACTGCGCGGTGGTCGAAGGGAGCTGTGGAATATTTTGGGCTTGAGAGTGAGATACTATGTCCTGCGGATATCGAGTGGGGAAAGCGAATCCACCCTGATGATTTTCCGATCTATTTAGAAGATTTTGAGAATATGGCAAATCAGGTATCAGCCTACCATGACTGTGAGTACAGAATGCGCAATGCAGAAGGGGAATATGTCTGGGTGAACTGCAAAGGATACATGACATATGACGATGAGGGACAAATGGATTTCTTTGCCGGCTTTGTCACGAACCTGGGTGTTAGAAATAAAATCGACCCGGTAACAGAGATGTGGACCATTCAGGAGTTTCGCAGGGATATTGAGAACAGGCTCTATAAGAATCAAAAGGGTGCAGTAGTGCTGATTGGACTTAGCAACTTTAAACGGGTAAACGACGATTACGGATATTCTTATGGCGATAAGGTACTCTACTGTATTGCACACAAAATATTAGAGGGTGGAGTCTCGCATGCCCGCTTGTATCGTATGGACGGTTCAGATTTTGCACTTTTGATTGATAACGGAACTCGTGAGGATGTCATAAAAGAAATAGAGCGAATCAAGCAGGCGTTTGAAGATTTGTATATTGAACAGAAGCTGGTGCATGTGGATTTCAAAGCGGGTGCAGTTCTTTTTCCACAGGATGGCAAATATATCGATCAGCTCATGAGCAATATGACGATTGCTGTGGAAAATGCGAAAAATTCAGGTGTGACAGATGTTGTCTTTTTTACAGAGGAGATGCACCTCAAAAAGACGAGGATATTGCGGTTAAAGGATGCCATTCGTGAATGTGTAAATGACAGCTGCAGAGATTTTCATATTGTCATGCAGCCAATTATGGATGCGCATTCGGGTGAGTGTCAAAGCTGTGAGGTGCTTCTGCGATGGAACAGTGAAGACTTTCCTGGCACGGGACCAATGGAGTTTGTTCCGATACTTGAGAGTACCGGTCTGATCATCCCTGTTGGCAAATGGGTGATTGAAGAGGGACTGAGATACCTCAAAAAATGGGATCAGAGCGGCACGAGACCACTCGAAAAGATTCATGTCAATCTGTCATACCTTCAGCTTCAGGATGAATATCTTGCTGACTATGCCGCAGAGAGGCTTAGGGAATATGGCATTGAACCCGGACGGCTTGTCCTGGAGCTGACAGAGAGCTGCCGGATCGGACGCATCGATGATTTGCTCAACAGCTTACAGAAATTCAGGGATTATGGCATCAGTATTGCACTGGACGATTTTGGTACAGGATATTCTTCCCTGGCGGTGCTTAAGGATATACCGGCTGATATTGTGAAAATTGACCATACCATGATCAAATCAGTGCTTGGCACAGAAAAGGAAAAAAGGTTCATCGAGCTGATTATTTCCTTCTGCAATGATGTAGGGATTACCGTATGCGCAGAGGGCGTAGAGAATGCTACGATTATGGATATCGTAACAGAAGCCGGAGCAACGCTTTTGCAGGGATATCATTTTGACAGACCATTGAGTCCGGATGAGTTTTATCATAAATATGTAAAGTAATAAGAGGGGAAGGATATGAAAAAAATTTCAATCATTTCAGCAGTGATGCTATTGGGTGCAGTATTGCTTACGGG
>JAFOYD010000120.1 GCA_017391545.1 Lachnospiraceae bacterium | reverse complement strand
GATTCTGATTAAGCCAGACTGCATCAGATTAAAATAATGAGTTTACGAACAAAACAGCCCACAAAAGTGGGCTGTTTTGTTCGTACTTTACACAGATACATCAATATTGCCGCCAAGCTCAGGATAAACAGAGCGTTCCATCGCAGCCGAGTCGATCATCTCAGTCAGAGATGCACTGACCACTTCTGCCTGTTCCATTGACTTAGCCAGCATAGCAGTACCTACGTCGCTCAGAACGTTTGTCTGAGCCATACTCATTGAAAGAGCTGGAATATCCATATTAATCACCATGCCTTTCGATCATTTAAACAGATACAACTGTTGCACGCTTATACTGTTGCTAAACAGTTGCAGATCTGTTATATATATATCGGAAAATGATAGGAAAAACTTAAGGTAAAAAATGACTGTCAGGGGGATTGACAGATTTTGTATATCTTGCATAATCGTTGAAAAAACGCTATTTTTGAAAAAAATATTCAAAAATGCATAAAAAAGTTGATGTTGGGTATGGATTTATTTGTGTAAATATATTAAAATAAATACATAATGCGATGAAACCGTGATTCCATATCAAATATTTTTTGTTGATATTGTACAGACGTAACTGTAGAAGTCCTTTATTGTTACGTACAAGCCTTTGGGTGAGAGATAATGAGTAAGGAGAGTGGCATATGATTTCAAATCAGATTATGCAGAATACCATCGAGGGGATTAAGGCGATTGCCAGAGTGGAGCTGTTTGTGGCTGATGTCGATGGAAAACTGGTGGCTTCCACCAGAAACATGGGAAACAATTTTGAAAGTTCGGTACTTGAATTTGTAAAATCTGCTGCGGACAGCCAGGAGATTCAGGGCTGTCAGTTCTTTAAGATCTATGATGACCAGCAGTTGGAGTACATACTGATTGCTAATGATGCAGGCGAGAACGCCTATATGGTTGGAAAGATGGCAGCATTTCAACTGCAGAATCTGATGGTTGCCTATAAGGAGCGTTTTGACAAGGATAACTTTATCAAGAATCTTTTGCTGGATAACTTACTGTTGGTAGATATCTACAGCCGCTCGAAAAAGTTACATATTCAGACTGATGTGAAACGTGCAGTGCTCATTGTCGAGGCGCCAAACGGTAAGGATTCCAATATCCTTGAGAGAGTGCGCGAGAATTTCGGACAGAACGGCAAGGATTTTGTCACTGCAGTTGATGAGAACAATGTCATCGTAGTCAAGGAGATTGCAGACAACGAGACGAATAAGGATATTGACAAGTATGCGAGAGCCATTGAGGATTGTCTGATCAAAGATGGCATTAAAGACGTTCACATCTCCTATGGTACCAATGTCAAGGAAATCAAAGAAGTCAGCCGTTCCTACAAGGAGGCAAAGATGGCGCTGGATGTAGGAAAAATCTTCTTTGCTGAGAGAGATATCATCGCTTACAGTGAGCTTGGTATCGGTCGTCTGATCTATCAGCTTCCGATTCCGCTCTGTAAAATGTTCATAAAGGAAATCTTTGGAGGAAAGAGTCCGGACGATTTTGATGAGGAGACACTCACGACGATCAATAAGTTCTTTGAGAATTCGCTGAATGTATCCGAGACTTCAAGACAGTTATTTATCCATAGAAATACACTTGTATACAGACTTGACAAGCTTCAGAAGAGTACCGGGCTTGATCTTAGGGTATTTGAGGATGCCATCACGTTCAAAATCGCGCTGATGGTTGTCAGATACATGAAGTATATGGAGTCGTTTGACTATTGATGATTTAGGACGAGATGGAACGAAGTGGAATCGAGCTTGCAGTTCTTGTCAACGGAAAAAAGGATTATTAGGAAAAGATATAGGGGTGAAATTTTGAAAAGTACAGCAACAAGGAAACGTACGGGCGCAGGAGGAAACGGACCAGTCATTCTGATGGAACATGTCAGCAAAGCATATACCGTAGGCGTTCCGGCATTAAATGACGTAAATTTGCATATCAATAAAGGAGAGTTCGTATTCATTGTAGGAGACAGTGGTTCGGGCAAATCGACGTTGATCAAGCTTTTGCTCAGGGAACTTCTGCCGACAGAAGGCAAGATCATCGTAAACGGTACGGATGTGGTGAGACTGAAGCGGCGCGGGATTCCAAAGTTTCGGCGAAGCATTGGAGTCGTGTTCCAGGACTTCCGCCTTTTAAAAGACAGGAACGTATATGAAAATGTAGCCTTTGCACAGCGAATTATCCAAATGCCGGGCAGAGAGATCAGGAAAAATGTGCCGTCTATTCTTTCGACAGTCGGACTTGCAGGAAAATATAAGGCAAGACCAAAGCAGCTCTCTGGAGGCGAGCAGCAGAGAGTGGCACTTGCAAGAGCACTTGTCAACAAACCGGAAATTCTGCTTGCCGATGAGCCGACAGGAAATCTTGACCCGAAAAATTCATGGGAAATCATGAACCTTTTGGAAAAAATAAATAATAATGGAACCACAGTTCTGGTAGTCACTCACAATCGTGAGATCGTAAATGCCATGCAGAAGAGGGTTATTACAATGAAGAAAGGCATCATTGTCAGTGATGAGGAGAAGGGTGGCTATATCGATGAGGATTAATACATTATTTTACTGTATCTGGCAGGGGATACGAAATATCTTTAAGAATAAGTGGTTTACGCTGGCATCGGTGGCAACGATTTCAGCATGTCTGTTTTTGTTTGGACTGTTTTACGCCATACTGACGAACTTTCAGAACATGGTAAAGACAGCCGAGCAGGGCGTATCGGTGACAGCGCTACTTGAAATGGATTTAAGTGATGAGCGGGTGCAGGAGATCTCTGATATGATTTCGAGAAGAACGGAAGTCAGGGAATCGGTATATGTATCAGCTGATGAGACCTGGCAGCAGTTCGCGGAAGAAAACAATTTCGGTGATATCAGTATCTTTACGGAGAATCCACTTGCAGATTGTGCCCATTTTGAAATCTACATGAGCGATGTATCCATGCAGCCGGCACTTGTGGCTTATCTTGAGTCCATAGATGGTATCAGAAAGGTTAATCAGTCAGCGATTACGGCAAAAGCACTGACAGGTGTGAATGCAATTATCAGTTATGTTTCAATCGGAATCATTCTGATCCTGTTTCTGGTATCGATATTCCTGATCAGCAATACCGTTACAATCGGTATATCGGTGCGAAAAGAGGAAATACAGATCATGAAATATATCGGTGCGACAGACTTTTTCACCAGGGCACCATTTGTGATCGAAGGTATGGTCATTGGATTTATCGGTTCCCTGATACCGCTTGTAGCAGTATATTTTATCTATAATGAGGCAATGATGTATGTGGCAAGCCGATTCCCGGCATTGTCGCAGCTGATGTCATTTTTACCGGTGGAGGTTGTATTTACCAACCTGATTCCTGTTTGTATCGGACTTGGAGTTGGCATTGGCTTCATCGGAAGTTTTACAACAGTCAGAAAACATTTGAGTGTTTAGGTATTTTTGGAAAGGCTAGATTTATGCAGAAAAAGCACTATAATAAAAAGTCCGCAATCAGGGCAGCAATGTGTATAGCAGTCACGATCCTTGTGACTGCTATGCTTGTGAATTCCTGTCCTATGGTCAGCCGGGCAGATAACGTGTCAGAACTAAAGAAAAGCATTGAGCAGAAGCAGCAGGAGATCAAGGATGCGCAGGATCAGAAAAAAAAGCTGCAGTCCGGACTTACAGATGTGAAATCAGTGATCAACAGTCTGGAAAAATCAAAAAGTGATCTGTCGGCGTATGTAAGCCAGCTTGATACGAACCTTTCAGCAGTTCAGGCAAAGATCACAGAACTGACAGATATGATCACCCAGAAGGAGACGGAAATCACCCAGACAAAGGCGGAACTTGCAGAGGCACTGGCGCGGGAAGAAGCACAATATGAGGCGATGAAAGGCAGAATCAAGAGCATGTACGAGCGCGGAGATAATTTTTATCTTGAGGCAGTACTGACAGCCAGAAGCTTTGGAGATATGCTCAACAGGGCTGATTATGTGGAACGGCTTTCCGCATCTGATAAGCGTATTCTGGAAGAATTTCAGGCTACCAGAGAATACGTGGAGGTGTGCAAGGCACAGCTTGAATCAGAGCAGGAGCTTCTCGAGGAAGCAAAAAAGGATGTCGAGGCAGAGCAGGCATCACTGGAGAGTCTGATCTCACAGAAGGAAGCAGAGATTACGGCATACGAAGCCGATATCAGCAACCGCGAACAGCTGGTAAAGGAATATGAGGCGGAGATAGCCGCACAGAATGCAGAAATCAAGGAACTGGAGAACATTGCAAAGGCATTGCAAAAGCAGCTTGAACAGGCAAATGGTGGACAGAAAAAGAAGTATGACGGTGGTATGTTTGCATGGCCTGCGCCATCCTATACAAGAATTTCAGATGACTATGGATATCGTATTCATCCGATTCTGAAGACACAGCAGTTCCATAATGGAGTCGATATGGCGGCTCCGGGAGGTTCGCCGATCCTTGCGGCATATAATGGTACAGTTGTGGCAGCAGCATACAGTTCTACGATGGGAAATTATGTTATGATTGACCATGGTGATAATCTTTACACGATTTACATGCATGCATCGGCACTCTATGTATCACAGGGAGCTGAGGTCGTGAAGGGACAGAAAATAGCAGCAGTAGGTACGACGGGGAGGTCTACCGGAAATCATCTTCACTTTAGTGTGAGATTAAATGGCAGCTATGTGAGTCCATGGAATTATCTAAAATAAGGTTAAGGGTAAAGGAAAGGCATAGAACGTGCAAAATCAATATTTTGGTCAAAATAATTTAGAACCTTCAAATGATTTGAACCATTCAAATAATCAGAATGAGAATAACGAGTCAGACAAAAGTACAAAATATTATGTCATTGGACTTGTGACTGGAATAGCGGTGGCTTTGTCGGTAGTGCTGCTCGGGTTCAGCGGTGTAAAGTTTTATCAGAACAGGATAAAACCATATAAGGAGTTAGAACAGTCGGCAGAAAGTACGAAGCCGGAGAGCGTTGTCAATGACAGTGCTGAGAGAAAGCTGGCGGTAT
>JAFOYD010000119.1 GCA_017391545.1 Lachnospiraceae bacterium | reverse complement strand
GTCTGGCTCAAAAGCTGCTTTACAAGCTCCGGACCGCCCTCGCCCATAGCCATGGTACCAAGTGCGCCATAACGTGTGTGGGAATCGGAACCAAGGATCATTTTGCCGCCACCTGCAAGCATCTCACGTGCGAACTGGTGGATAACTGCCTGATGAGGTGGTACATACATACCTCCATACTTCTTAGCGCAGGTAAGTCCAAACATATGGTCATCTTCATTGATCGTACCACCGACTGCACAAAGGGAATTGTGGCAGTTCGTGAGCACATAAGGCACCGGGAACTTTGTCAGTCCTGACGCACGTGCTGTCTGGATAATTCCTACAAAGGTAATATCATGTGATGTGAGTTTATCGAATTTAATTTTCAGCTTATCCATGTTATCTGAAGTATTATGATTTTTCAGAATACCATAGGCGATGGTCTCCTTTGCTGCATCTGCCTTGTTGACATCTTTTCCGGTCTTCGCCTTGATGGCTGCCGGTGCTTCTGCATTGTCCGCAATCAGCTCGGTACCATTGACAAGATAAGCTCCTGTTTCCATTAATTGTATCATGTTGTACACCAATCCTTTCCTCTTTGCCGGAGCTGATGGTTCCAAACTCCGCACAGTTACTATAAATATACTATACATTCTCACATTTACGCAATGGTAAATTGTGAAATTCGTAAATATAAACGTTGAATGTGAAAAAGACGCAGGCTTTTTTCGCGTGCGTCTTTGTACAGAATCATTATATGATTCAAACTGTCTTCTGTCAATGCCCGATGCGTAATTATAAAAATCAAAATTTAGCCTTGCAAATTAGTTGAACATACTATATTATAAAAAAGTCAAACAAAAACAATTGTTTACTATATTGAAAGAATTTCTTACAAAAGGAGAAAAACAAATGAAAAAAGAATGGACTGTAACGGACAGCATGGGAACTGTCCACAAAGTTGAGTGTAGGATGGGAGGATTCGGCGGAAACAAAATTATCGTCGACAATGACTCGTATAAGTTCAAGTCAAGCAACTTTTTCATCATGCTGCTCGACTACAGAATCGACCTTCCCGGTCTCGTATGTAATGTTGTTATCATCGGAAACAAAATAAGACTTGCCGTAAATGGTGTATTTCTTGATGACGGAACGCCTTATGAGCCGGTCAGCAAAGCTCCTACATGGGTTTGGATTCTCGTCGCTGTCAGCTGTGTTGGCGGCTGGTTCTTTGCAGGACTTATCGGTATGTGTATCGGCATTTTCGCCAGTATCTTTGCTGTACAGAATGCACTTCAGAAAAAGACTGTACCTGCCATCATTTTCTTTGCAGGTTCCATTGTGATTAATGTTCTGGTCTTTTTCTTAGTTAGTTCAGCTTTATTATAATGAGGTAGAACATGGAAGAACAATATGCACAAAATCAAACATTTGGACAGACTCAGATAAATGGACAGCAACAGCCATATGGACAGCAACCATATCAGCAGCAGAATCAGATGTATGGACAGCAGCCATATCAGCAGCAGAATCAGATGTATGGACAGCAGCCATATCAGCAGCAATATCCTTACTATGCTCAACCTGCAAGAGCTGTTGTATCTGACACAATGCCCATGAAACAAAACAATATGACAATTTCCGGTCTGGTCTTTGGAATCTTTGCCATACTCGGTTTCTGGGCCCCAGTAGCAGGTCTTACTGCTGGAATCATAGGTATCGTATGTTCCGCAATCGGTCTTGCCAAGAAAGATTCTCGTAAAGGAATGGCAATCGCAGGTCTGATTCTATCGATTGTGGCCATTATACTTAGTCTCATTATACTTTTTCTATATATTGTCTTTTCATGACACAACAGATTGTATGTCAGGCAATCGAGTAGGGGAGATTTTCTCTCCCCTCTCACACCACCGTACATGCCGTTCGGCATACGGCGGTTCAACATAACTTCAAGGCATGACGCTCATTGTAATAATCAAGACAGCCTATAAGCCCTGCTTTTCCTAACACTTCTTTAGAGATTGCTCTGCTGACACACGTTTTGGTGGCAACCCAGTAATAGCGGTCTCCACAGTATGCTGTCCGCCTTGCAAGGTCTTTTCTAATCCCAAGCTTTTGCAGTCCCCATTGTCGCTTCTTCGGTATTTTCCACTGCTTCCAGATTATAATTCTGAGTCTTGTCCTTAGATGTGCGTCAATCTCTGCCATCGCTGTTTTCATGGAACCAAGAGCATAGTAGTTTATCCAGCCTCTTGTCACCTGATTGATTTTCGCAATCTTATTTGTGACAGTTCCCGGCATTCTCCTGCGGGTCAGCTCTTTCAGCTTACTTTTGAATTTCTTCACAGAATCCTGATGAGGTCTGCACTTCCATTCTTTCGCCTTGCTGTCCCTATAGAACCCAAACCCAAGATATTTCAGCTCCCACGGCGTTGTAATCTGTGTCTTGGTCATGTTGACTTTCAGCCCCAGTTTCCTCTGAATCCAGTCCGACACTGTCCGCATAACTCTTTTCGCACTCGATTCGCTCCTGACTGCAATAACGCAGTCATCGGCGTATCTCGTGAAACGGAGTCCTCTTTCTTCCAGTTCCTTGTCCAGTTCATTCAGCATGATATTTGACAACAGTGGTGACAGATTTCCGCCCTGTGGTGTTCCGAGCTTTGTTTCCTCATAGCCCTGTGGCGTCATAACTCCTGCATTCAGGTATTTGCGGATAAGGGACTCCGTATCGCCGTCATTGATAATGTCATGAACAAGACTCATAAGCTTGTCCTGCGGTACATTGTCGAAGAATTTCTCCAAGTCGATATCCACTATCCACTCGTATCCCTCGTTTAAGTATACGAGCAGCTGCCTGACTGCCATTTCACAGCTTCTGTTCGGTCTAAAGCCATAACTCCACTCCGAAAACAGGGGCTCACACATGGGACTTATCACCTGCACGATTCCCTGCTGAATCACCCTGTCCATTACGGTCGGGATTCCGAGCTTTCTCACTCCGCCGTTAGGTTTGGGTATTTCCACCCTCCTGACCGGCTGGGGTCTGTACTTCCTGCGTCTGATTTGTTCCCTGATACCATCCCAGTTCTCTCTGATATAATCTCCGAGTTCTTCAACCGTCACTTCGTCTACACCACCTGCACCTTTATTGGCACAGACTCTTTTGTACGCTGTATTCATGTTGTCTCTGGACAGTATCTTTTCCAACAGTTCCGACATTGCCTTGTGTGCTTTCTCCTTTCCGTTCCCATGGATTCGCCCTAAGTTGTGCAGTGCCTGCTCATTTACGTTTTGCCATTCCTGCTGTCAGGTATTCCGTGGGGCATACATTTGATTACACGGTTACATTGTTCAGCCCTTTGGCAGTGCTCATTTCAGGGCTCTGCCTACTACGGCTTCTGCTGACTTCTCACAGCTCGTTGTTACTACGGTTATTGTTACCGCCTGTGAGACCTCACGGGATAAGCCTCCCAGTCTTTCCTCGTCTACCTGCCTGATTTACGCACATGGGTTACGGTTGCCTTTTGGACTTCGCTGTCTTATGTCAGCTTATCCGCCATGTACGCCTTATATCAGGTTTCTGTTCGTCAGGCTACGATTTCGCTATCCCTTCTTCTCGCCCACACCTCACAGTGTAAACCTTGGGAGTCGCTTTGGGGTTCGTCGGCAACTACGCCCCTTGTGGACTTTCACCACAGACTGACAGCATGCCCGTCATACATAAAAAGGTGTACCTTCAAACAAAACGGTACACCTTTTTTCATTTCTTTATTCTTTTTTCAAAATGCTGATAATCCTTGACGCTGTTCCAGTTGCCGCCCCATGTAAAGCCATGCTTTACAAAAAGCTGATAGCAAAGATCATTCTCATCAATTTTATATGGAAAATCCGCACTGCGGTCAGCATAGGATACTGCATCTTCCGGTGAGACCAGCGTCTCGCCATCCTTTGTCCTGACGTAAGGATTATAGAACGGATTGATGTCAATCGCCAATCCATAGGAATGGTTGGAAAGTGTTGTTTTTCCTGCGACTGCCCTATAGTTAAAGCAGGATGTATTGTTATCCTCCATCGATGCATCATCATCGGCATCATATGCGTCAATCAGCCGAATCTTCTCAATCGGATACTGATTGTCATAGAGCTCCTTAAAAAT
>JAFOYD010000118.1 GCA_017391545.1 Lachnospiraceae bacterium | reverse complement strand
TGAACTGATTGATAATTACCGCAGCTGTGAGCAGATCGTGGGATTTGCCAACGAATTTATCAGGACGGTCGGAAACCGTATGAAGCATGAAGATATCGTGGCAGTCAAAAAGGAACAGGGCGGCGTGATGGTGATCTGTGTCGCATCTTCGCTGGAAATGTCAATGTTAAATGCATGGCGCAGCATATACAGGCAATATGAAAAAGATACTGTGGCAGTGTTGACCACGACAAACGATCAGGCATATCTGGTGACGGAGCTTCTTAATCAAAATGGCTTTCGGGCCAGGCTGATCCAGTCGAACGATGGATTTTCCATGATGAATCTCGCAGAGATCCGTTTTTTCCTGGAACAGGTAAGTAAAGAGGGGCCGGTCATTTCAGAGGAAGCGTGGGAAAAGGCGAAAGAGAAACTTTGTAAAACGTTCAAAAGAAGCAATCATCTGGAAGCGTGCATCAACGCCTTTACACAGTTTTCCGACACCAATGAAAAAATGTACATTACGGATCTCGAAGCATTTTTACAGGAAGCCAGGTTCAATGATTTCTGTAAATGTGAACATGGGGAAATCTGCGTCTCGACGATCCATAAGGCAAAAGGCAGGGAATTTGATACCGTCTGCATGCTGGTAAGCGGTCCAAAGACATTGACAGCGGCGCAGCAGAGAAGCATTTATGTGGGAATTACACGTGCAAAGCGTGCGCTGTATATTTTTCACAATACAGATTACTTTGAGCGGATACAAAACAGTCCACAGGGCAGGACGGTACGCTGGGGAAGGGATACAAAGACTTATGATGAACCAAATGAGATCGTGCTTCCGCTGTCTTACAAGGATGTGTGGCTGAGCTTTTACAAAGCAAAGAATAACGCGGCATTGATTGAGGAGCTGCAGAGTGGAGATGTATTGCAGTTTCGCGAGCAGAAATTTGGGGAAAAGACGAAGCTTGTATTTTGGGCAGATATCAATGGAAAAACGCAGCGTGTCGCGTGCAGTTCAGATGATTATTACGAAAGATTCTGTGCACAGAAAAGAAAAGGCTATTCTCCAGTCGAAGCGCGTGTACAGTTTGTGGTGAGCTGGTGGGATCAGAATACGCGGGAGGAGTGTTATATTGTGCTTCCGATTCTGCGGCTGAGAAAGAAAAAATGATGTATTAAGGAAAGGATAAGGAAAGCGTCAACAAGTCGCTGGAAACCTTGACATTACAGCAAAAAAACGCTATAATATCTTAGTTTAGTTATGGGCATCAATTGTTTGTGCCTGCTGAATTTACGCATAATGGATACAGCTTATGGAAGGAAACGTAAGCCGGATTAGACAATAATATAAAAATTGAAAGGATGTATCTCATGGAAGCAAAGAAGAATTTATTAACACGTGAAGGTCTCAAGAAATACGAGGACGAGTTGCATGAACTCAAGGTTGTAAAAAGAAAAGAGGTTGCACAGAAAATTAAGGAAGCCAGAGAGCAGGGTGACCTTTCAGAGAACGCTGAGTACGATGCAGCAAAGGATGAGCAGCGTGACATAGAGGCAAGAATCGAAGAGCTGGAGAAAATCTTAAAGAATGTGGAAGTCGTAGATATGGAAGATGACGGACACAACCTTGAGAAGGTCAGCTTCGGACTTGTGGTAAAGGTGAGAGACAATGAGTTTGGCGATGAGATGGAGTTCAAAATTGTTGGTGCAACAGAGGCAAACAGCTTAAAGGGTAAAATTTCCAACGAGTCACCGCTTGGCAAAGCACTCATCGGAGCTAAGAAGGGTGAAGTCGTATCTGTAGAAGCTCCGGCAGGCGTGATTGAGTACACAATATTAGATATTTACAAGCCGGAATAAGATAGCAAATCCATAGAGAGGAGAACAATTTCAGTGTCACAGGAACAGAATAACAATCAGGAAAAGAACAATCAGCAGCAGGATGTGAACCAGCTTTTAAAGGTGCGCAGGGAAAAGCTTGCAGCACTGCAGGAGGCAGGTAAAGATCCGTTCCAGATTACAAAATATGATCAGACGCATCATACCTCTGATGCAAAGGAGCTTTATGCTGCACATGAGGCAAAGCTTCTGGCAGGCAGACCGGAACCGTCTGTAGAAGGCCTGGATGAGCAGCAGGCAAAGGACGTCATCAACAACGACTATAATGAGCGCAGGGCAATCATGGATGCAGACCCAATCGAGGTTTCTATTGCAGGCCGTATGATGTTCAAGCGTGTCATGGGTAAGGCTTCTTTCTGCAATATTCAGGATTTAAAAGGAAAGATTCAGGTATACGTGGCAAGAGATGCAATCGGTGAGGAAGCCTATGCTGACTTCAAGAAGTCAGATATCGGTGACATCTATGGTGTGAAGGGATATGTCTTTAGAACAAAGACCGGAGAAATCTCTATTCATGCAGTTGAGATGACAATGCTCACCAAGAGCTTACAGATTCTTCCTGAGAAGTTTCATGGACTGACAGACACCGATACACGTTATCGTCAGAGATACGTTGACCTCATCATGAACGAGGAGAGCAAGAACGTATTTATCAAGCGTTCTCAGATCATCAAGGAGATTCGTAACTTCCTGGCAGCACGTGACTTTATGGAAGTAGAGACTCCGATGCTCGTATCCAATGCCGGTGGAGCAGCAGCAAGACCATTCGATACGCATTACAATGCTTTGGACGAGGACGTAAAGCTTCGTATTTCACTTGAACTTTACTTAAAGAGACTGATCGTAGGTGGAATGGAACGAGTATACGAGATCGGTCGTGTATTCCGTAACGAAGGCGTAGACACCAGACACAATCCGGAATTTACATTGATGGAGTTATACCAGGCATATACCGATTATGAAGGTATGATGGAGCTCACAGAGTCCATGTTCAAATATCTTGCAGAAAAGGTATGTGGCACTTCAAAGATCACATACAATGGTATGGAAATTGACTTTGGAAAGCCATTTGAGCGTATTACTATGATCGACTGCATCAAGAAATATGCAGGCATCGACTTTGATACTGTCGCAACAGATGAAGAAGCAAAGGCTTTAGCGAAAGAGCATCACATTGAGTATGAAGAGCGCCACACAAAGGGCGATATCGTAAATCTCTTCTTTGAGGAGTACTGTGAAAAGAACCTGATTCAGCCTACGTTTGTAATGGATCATCCACTGGCAATCTCTCCGCTTACTAAGAAAAAACCAAGTGATCCGACAAAGGTTGAGCGTTTTGAGTTATTCATCAACACATGGGAAATGTGCAACGCATACTCTGAGCTGAACGATCCAATCGATCAGAGAGAGCGTTTTGCAGCACAGGACGCTGCCTTTGAAGCTGGTGATGAGGAAGCGAACCACACCGACGAAGACTTCTTAAATGCACTCAGCATCGGTATGCCACCAACAGGCGGCATCGGCTACGGCATCGACAGACTCGTCATGCTGCTGACCGATTCACAGGCAATCAGAGATGTATTACTGTTCCCAACAATGAAAAGTTTGGACAAATAAATCCAGTATTTATGCGGGTTTGAGGGCTGTTGAAAAGAAATTTGACAACAAATTGACAACAATTTCTTCGGTAATCACGAAGAATAATAACTGATGATAAGTTGTTCGGAAAAAATCCAACACTGATAATTAGACCTAAAAGGGTCACTTTCTTGAAAGAAATTTTGAGAAAGTGGCCCTTTTTTTGCGTTGCAGGATATTTGTTACAGGAAATGAGCAATGAAAAAAGAAAATTTCGTATATTTGCAAAATTTATACGAAAAGCATCATCGAGTATACGAAATGTATACGACAAGGAGGATTTTATGGACGAACAGTATTATGACATTGAGCGAAGAACGGCGGTAAAAGATACGGCCAGAGAGTTAAGAAGGAAGTTTTTGCGCTATAAGGATGCTGAGGTGGTTTACAGCATGACGCATAAGAAATTGTTGGAGCTTGCAGGTAAGGCGGGCGCCATTTATCGAATTGATGGCTATGTGCTTTTAGACAGAGATATTTTTGATGAGTATTTGGAACAGTTTCATGAACCGGCAACGGAGTAGGAGGCAGTATGGCAGGAAATGCATGGAAGTATTCACACAAGTTGGATGATGTGGATTTGGAATTTCTGCAACATGACTTTATTACGATTAAGCAGGGTGTGAATTATTACGGATTTAGTGAAAGACCGTTTCTTCGTATGGCGAAGGAAGCGGGTGCTTATTACAAGATAGGCAAGATGGTAAGGATTAAAAGAGAATTATTTGACCGGTATTTAAGAAAAACAAGAAAGGTACCGAGAATAGGAGGCAAATTATGTGCAAGGTCATAACCGTGTGTAACCAAAAGGGAGGAACTTCGAAAACTACGTCCTGTGTGAATTTAGGAATTGGATTGGCAATGGAAGGTAAAAAAGTATTATTGGTGGATTCGGATCCGCAGGGGTCGTTATCCATCAGCCTGGGGTATCCGGAGCCGGATGAAATGGAAAACACCTTGGCGACTGTGATGATGAATATTGTAAATGATGAAGAATTTTGCTTAGAGGAGATTTTAATTCATCATAATGAAGGTGTGGATATTTTACCGGCGAATATTGAGTTATCTGCTATTGAAGTGTCGCTGGTAAATGTAATGAGTAGGGAACTGATACTTAGGCAGTTGATAGAGCGTATCAGAGGAGATTATGACTACATTATTATTGATTGCATGCCGTCTCTGGGCATGATGACGATTAATGCACTTGCATGTGCGGATGCCGTTCTTATTCCGGTGCAGGCTGCTTATCTACCGGTAAAGGGATTACAACAGCTGATTAAGACGATTGGTAGGGTAAAGCGCCAGTTGAACCCTAAACTGAAAATAGAGGGTATTCTGCTTAC
>JAFOYD010000009.1 GCA_017391545.1 Lachnospiraceae bacterium | reverse complement strand
AGCACCCTTATAGTTATGATCAAGCCTTTCTAGGCGCTTGAAATTTACTGTATTTATGGAAATTATAGCGTATATTTATTTGCAATTCAACTTTTTTCGACATTTTATTGTATTTCTCGCACCTTATTATTGATGCACACGACAAAAAGCGTTAAAATGGTTATACCTATCCGGCATGATAGCCTGCCGTCATACGAAAGGAGAACACCCTATGGAAAATCTGAAAATATACCGCAAGCGCATGATACCCGATGAGTGCATCTTATTAAAGGATGATGTGATTCTCGAGGTCACTGATGACATCATCATAACAAGCTGGAAAACCTTAAAGCCACGCCGTGATTTTCATCATGGATACTCATGCTATTATCTCAAGCTCGGCTATAAAATCAGCAAATTTTACCGTGAGGACAACACACTGTTGTACTGGTACTGTGATATTGTGAACTATGATTACAAGGAAGAAGACAATTCACTGATCGTAACTGACCTGCTTGCTGACGTGGTGATCTATCCTGACGGATACATCAAGGTGCTCGATATTGATGAGCTTGCCATCGCCCTGGAGAAAAAACTCTGTTCTCCTGAAATCGTGACACAGGCACTGCGCAAGCTTGATGGGCTGCTCAATATCATCTATGATGACAAATTTGAAACATTGTCTGCAAAAATTGAGAACTGGATCAAATGAAAAAGGTACGGAGTAGCTTCCTATTCCGTACCTTTTTCATTATCATTCCGACCCTGAACATAGACAATATCCTGAATCAGTTCCAGTTCTTTTGAATCTATCAGTTCTGTCTCTGCGCTGTCATAAATCAACGGCAGTGTTTTGTCTGTTTCGGGCAAAAGCTGAGTGCTTTCAGTATCCGTTATACTACTATCCATTGCATTCTCAAGCAACAGCGTTTCCTCACTGCCATCCATAAAGCTTTCTTTCTCATGCAGTTTCTCCGTAGTCATATCCATCTGATTACCCAAAACTTTTTGATGTTTAAATTTGATTTCCTGATCTGATTTTTTCCTGTTCCCAAACTTTACACCAAAGACCATCCGCACGCATTTTGGTATGTCAAGCAAAAAGAACAGAATCACAGCCGCCACTGCAAGAATTCCCGCCATAATCAGCAAAAAATGTGACATCGATGTCATTTCCTGTATTTCCATTCAAAACACCTTTCGTAATTATTCAGTATTTTCATAGTTATAAGGCATCAAAGATACCTTGCATTAATACTTGATTTTATAGGTCGACCGCACCATCTTGTGCGCACCGTCAAGGATCCATCTGATGTTTTCGATTTCCTCCTGTGTAGCGCTTGTGGCGCTTGGCTCCATCTGGTTCATGTCACTCTCAATCTCGTTAAGCATGGAAATGATTTCATCACTTGTGATACCATCCTCCTTGAAATACTTCGTGTACTCGACAACCCTCGAAGCAACCTCCCGGTACATGCGCAACGTGATCAGCTCCCTGTCTGGTTCGGCATCGTTTAGCGCCTTCAGCTGTGTCAGACTTCTCCAGTAATCTCCATACATTCCCGGATCCGTACCGTCGATCTGCGAGGCAATGACATTTTTGTAGAACGTGCCAAGCTCCACATACAGCTTACATCTTCTGTACTCTGCCGCCTTTGCCTCGTTATTCTCATAATATTCCATTGCCGTCTGGAACCAGCTCACCGCCCTGGACTGGCGGTTCTCCTCATGCTCATAATAATACCAGTAAGCATTTCCCATCTCATAGCAAAAATCCGCATACTCCTGCGCATTTTTCTCCTGAAATCTGTTCAGATACGCATGTGTACTGATTGTCAGCTTCAAAAACAACTCTTCCTCAGCATCGCTGAACACACCATCCTCCACCGCTCTGGCATAAAAACTGTGATATGCTTCCGGTCTAATAGCATCAATGGCAATGGCATCCTTGTACATCTGGCAGGCTTCCACGGAATCTGTAGCGATCTGAGCCGTACTCAAAAGTTCCTCATACGCACTGTTCTGCCTGTTTGCAGCTGCCGCACGAAAGCTCAAACCGCTCACAGCGCATGCCACACAAAGACCGGTCACCGCTCCAAAAATCCATAGTCTTTTTCGATATCGCTGCTGTGCCTGCACTTCTAAATCATGATAGTGCGAAAGTGCATATTGTAGTTCTTTTGCCGTCTGATATCTGTCGTCAGGATTTTTTTGTGTACACTTTTGAATGATTCGCTCAAGACCTGTTGAAAGTGTATCATTCCATTTTGTAATCGGATACATTTCATAAGGTGGCTCTGACGGGTTATGTCCTGTCACGAGATGGTAAAGTGTCGCCCCCAAACAGTAAATATCTGTACGAGCATCCGTCTGACCCATGCCCCCAAACTGCTCAGGGGAAGCGTATCCTGTCGTTCCCAGGCAAACCGTATCTGCCACATTTTTCTCCTTGTACTCCCTTGCAGTACCAAAATCGATCAGCACGACACTGCCATCCGATTTCAGCATGATATTGGACGGTTTCATGTCACGATAAATAATCGGAGTCGGTCTCGTATGCAAATAGTCGAGCACATCACATAGCTGCAGTGCCCAGTCAACGACTTTATCCTGCGGCTGTGCACCTTCTTCTGCAAGCAGTTTCTCCAGTGTGTTACCCTCTATATAGTCCATTACAATCAGGAAGTTTTCATCAGAATCGATGACATCGACAATACTAGGAAGATTTGGATGTTTGAGTCTTTTTAACAGATCTGTCTCCACAATAAGGCTCTGCCTTAGGATGTCAAAATCTCTGTTCAATGATTTTCGCACCTCTTTGACTGCCCAGGGCTTATTCGCCTTTTCATTGATGGCAAGGTACACATTGCTCATGCCACCATGCCCGATTTCACTCAATATCTTGTACTTTCCATCTATTACAGTTCCAATTTTCAACATACTGTTAACCATTTTCCTCTAAATATACCGCTTTAATCAAAATCGCAGATATGTTATCCTTCTCGCCGCGCTCCATATTCCTGTCGATCAGAAATTTCAGCTGACCGTTCATGATATGCGAATTTTCCATTCTCTCGGAAACACTCCACTCCATCTTTTCCAGTGCAGTGTGACAGTAATCGTACATTTCCTGTTCGCTCAGCTCATGCCTGAAACCGTCTGAGCATACCAGAAAGCTATCCCCATCATAAATATCACCATGTATAAAATCAGGCTCCACACTGTTCACTGTACCAATGCACTGTAAAAGCACATTCCTTCTCGAATCAGTTCTTGCCTGTTCTGCTGTCATATGTCCAAGCGCTACCTCTCTTGCCACATAGGTCTGGTCATTGGTCAACTGCTCCATACCATTTCCCATCACATACACACGGCAGTCACCAACATGAGAAATATAGTAATGTCCGCCAATCAAAAGCATCACTGTAAGTGTGGTTCCCATCGGCGTATTTTTGCTTCTGCTATAGTCCATGATCCGCTCGTTGCAGCTGTTCGCCATCTGTCTCCATGTCTGCTCCAGTTCTGCTTCCGAAAACCCCTTTACCAAAAAACGGGAAAGATCTCTTAGAAACCACTGTTCATAAGTGCGCACTACCACAGAGCTTGCGACCTCGCCCTGCTCAAGCCCTCCCATGCCATCACACAGTACAGCAAGAGCAGCCTCACCGAAAGGTGTATTTGCCACCTTTACTGTGAGGCTGTCCTGATTGACACTCTTTGTCGTTCCCATATCCGACTTTGCAGCCACTGTATAATGCCATTCCATGGTCGTTCTCCTAATAACTCCATTTATATCCTTTTATAGCCAAACTGAAAGACTTCATTGGCAAGCTGGAAAAGGCAGCCATTCTTAAGCTTCCTATACTCATCCGGTTCGAGCTTTTTGCCATCAACAAATGTATGGTTGAGGGAGCCTTTATCCACCAGATAGTATCCGTCTGCCTTTCTCACAATATCCGCATGATTCCTGCTCACTGTAGGATTGTTTTTGATGCAGTAGTCCACATACGCCGCATCCTTGCCAAGCTTGAAAATATTTCGATTAATGAGAATTTTTTCATTGGTGCTCTTTCTTATGATGTATGCCACCTTCTCATGCTCAAGCTCTCTCGTCTTATTTTTGAGCTTCAGGCTCTCCTGCGCATTTTTCTGCAGATTATCAAAAGTTTCTGTACCGCCATACTCATCATCTTCATCAGCAGAGTGATCTGCTGTATGACTTTCGTCCGTTTTACCTGTCTTCTCTTTGCCCGGTTCCTCAAGAAGCAGAGCACAAAGTCTCCCGATTGATCCAATGCACTGTCTGGCGTCCCTTTGATCGTCATTGCAAATCGGAAGATAGGGAATCATCACTTCACATGAGGCTGTATCAACATAAATTTCCCTGGGATCGAGAACCAGCCTGTCGACAGAAAGCATATATTCCTCAAGGCTGACTGCCGTTGCAATGATTCCCTCGAAAAGCTTCAGAAAATCCTGCTTTCCCTTGGGCGTATTGTTTTCCCGAACAAAGTCATACAGACTGATTTTGTCCGTAATGTCGAGCATCAGTTTCTCGTCGTGATAATTCATGGGGAAGAGTCCCTTGATATGATTCGAGGCAATCATCATAACGGCAAGTTTGTCAGCATCTTTCTCTTTAATATGGTATACACGACAGGTCACACCATTCTCCGTCACCGTCTCCACACCCAGGTCATAGCCCGCTTCTTCCATAGCCACTGTCTGTTCTTTTTCACGCCCTGCCTGTTCAGACTGCGCAGCACTACTCTCGCACAGTCTCATCATACGGTTGTATATCATTTCAAGGCTCTGATATTTATTGATATCGTTCTCGCCAGTCGCTTCCTTTTCGGTAATAAATCCAAGTGTAATATCAGTCGGAATGTCATCTCCTTTTTCTATGCCATCCCCGATAAAAATCGCATCGTAGTGTCCCAGTTCCAAATCAAGACTGTTCCTGTCTGCCCTGCCTGCATCGATCGCAGTGATTTCAAAACTGTCACTGTGATGCTTTCTTAAAAAGCCGATCAATCTGTTAAGGTATGCTTCATCCTTTTCCAAAATACCAACTCTGTACATCTGATCAACACCTTCCCCAAAAAATCGAAATGCTCAATTCGATTAATAAAATATGTGTCCACCGATCCTGATCCCCTCAAGTCCCGGTATCGGAGTTCTAAAATATACACACTGTCCAACATTCGTCACACCCCGCATCGCCTCATCTGCCGCCTGATAGCAGCTTGCGGTAGCCGAATCATTTGCAAGTGCGAGCGCAAGACGCCCACTTGCCACAGGTGAGAACTGCTTATTCTGATATACCACACCTACCACCGTGTTGGGATAACATGAGCTCAGCACTCTGTTGATCACGACAGCTCCTACCGCTACCTGACCGGAATACGGCTCAGCTCCCGCCTCGCAATAGATGATGTTTGCCATGAGTTTACGGTCGCCCTCCTCGAACGTAACCTCCGAGATATCGCGCCACTTTGACTTTGCCGCCAGACGCGACTTTGCAAGCTCCTCCTCATACTGCTTCTGGAGTGCTGCGATATCCTGTTCCTGTTCATTGATCATGGACTCCAGCGCATCGATCGTAGCCTCCGCATCAGCAATCTGATTCGAATAACTTGCCACATTTGCAGAGGTCTGGTTCACAAGCCCTGTCACTCTGCTTTTTTCCTTTTCAGCATCTTCCTTCAAGCTGTTGAGCGACACAAGCTCTTCCTCAAGTCTTGCCTTGGTCTCCTCAACATTTTTGCGACTCTCCTCAAACTGTCTTAACATTTTCTGGTCATATTGGTTAATGCGATCGATATAATCACTTTTGTTCAAAAAGTCAGCAAAGCTCTTGGATGTAAACAAAAAATTGATGTAGCTTACGCTCCCACCGCGCTCATACATCGCCTTGATGCGAAGCTTCATATTTGCATACTGCTCATCCTGGATCCTGATTGCCTCCGCAAGCTCTGCCTCTGTCTGTGTAATTTCTTCCTCCTTGGCAACTATATCCGCCTCAATGCCTTCGAGATTTGTACTCACCTGTGCGAGGTCATCATTGAGGCTGCTTAACTGTCCCAAAAGTGAGTTTTTAGTGATCTCAAGAGATTCCTTTCTGTCCTGCGTATTTTCCTTGGCATCCTCCGTCTTCTCTTTTTCCGCTTTTGCCTTTTGCAGTCGTTCAAGCGTCGTCTCAGCATGTACGGGCTTTGATACGCTTCCGGCAGTCACTACAGCCATTACTGCTGCCAGCAATACTGCCACTGACCGTTTATATGACGATTTCATGTATTTTTCTTTCCTTCCATCTGATTATCCTTCGATCAGATTAATTCTCCTCTGGTGTCTTTCCTCGCCGGAAAATGCTGTATTTAAAAATGTCTCGACAATATCAAGTGCAAGATTTTCGCCAACCATTCCTGCCCCCATTGCCAGCATATTGGCATCATTGTGAAGTCGTGTCATCTTTGCAGAAAGGGTATCGCTGCAAAGTGCACAGCGCACGCCCTTTACCTTGTTTGCTGATATGGAAATGCCAATCCCTGTGGTACAGATCACAATTCCTTTTTCACATTCTCCGCTTGCCACTGCTTCGGCTGCTGCCCTTCCAAACACAGGATAATCACAGGAATCCTTGCTGTAACAGCCAAAGTCCTTATATGCGATACCGCACTTGTCAAGGTAAGCCATCACCTTCTCCTTGAGTTCAATCCCACCATGGTCACATCCTAATGCTATCATTTTATGATCCTCCTATTATACTTTAATAACTCTATGGCCTGCCGCCTTCAGCAGGCGGTTCATAATTGCCTGTCCGATTCCTTTGTCCGCAAAAGCATCTGCAAAGGATTGTGTGTACATATACTCGATTCCTTCGTCATCAAATTCACGAAGGAATGTGTAAAGCTGCCTTGCAACAGAGGCGCTGTCATCTTTGTTTCCAGCATTTTTGATACTGTCCGCATGGTACTTTTCGATCAGCTCCTGCGTACCAATCACGCCCGTCTTTTCACCCTTTTGCTCATGAAGGCTTGTCTGTTCATTAATATATCGTACCACATCTGCAGGCTCTCCTTCGACGATCACGAGTTCACCCTTTGGTGCATAATGGCGGTACTTCATGCCAGGTGCCTTTGGTGCCTGCGTGGAACTGCTGTCAAAAATTGTGACATCCATGTCAGTTTCTCCCACGACCTTTGACAGCATTTCCTGCGTAATATATCCCGGCCGCAGGATCATCGGTACGTCACCTGTCACATCCACAATCGTTGACTCCAGGCCGATCTCGACGCCATCCGCGTCGATGATCATATCGATTCTGCCCATCATATCCTGTATCACATATTTCGCCGTCGTAGGACTTGGTTTGCCTGACAGATTGGCACTTGGGGCTGCGACATATCCACCTGCCTTTTCAATGAAACGGTTCGCAAGCGGGTGACTTGGCATTCTGACCGCAACCGTATCAAGACCGCCTGTTGTCTGACGGGGTACCAGCTCTGATTTCCGAAAAATCATGGTGAGCGGTCCCGGCCAGAATGCATCTGCAAGCTTTCTGGCATGCTCCGGTATCTCGCTTACAATGCTGTCAAGATGCCCCAGATCCGCAATGTGCACGATCAACGGATTATCGCTTGGCCTGCCCTTTGCAGCGTAAATCTTTCTGGAAGACTCCGGATTCAATGCATCTCCGCCCAATCCGTACACTGTTTCCGTCGGAAATGCCACCAGTCCGCCCTGCCTGATACACGCCCCTGCCCGTTCCAGCTTTTCATCGATATACGCAGGCGCATCAGCCTTTTCTATGGTAACAATCTGTGTTTCCATTTCTCCTTCTCCATTCCTGCCTAAACAGCTACTTAATCATAATCATTGTAGCACAGGTGGACAGCTTTATAAAGACTTTATGGGGAAATTTTTATTGACAAACAAAAAAAGAAATGCTATATTCTACTCAAAGAGAAGCGGTTTTTTTACCACTCGTCTATTACATAGTCTTGAGTGGGGTACTCGCTTCTCTTTTAATGTCTACCAAATCGTACAGATACATCTTTCCAAACTTAGTTCGATT
>JAFOYD010000117.1 GCA_017391545.1 Lachnospiraceae bacterium | reverse complement strand
CCTCCTTTTGAATTCCATTTTTTTGATCAGAAATAGTTTTAGTCGGAATTTCTCAGGAAAGTAAGGAAAAAGGCAAAAGAAATCATTTCTCTTACCTTTTTATAACATTTTTGCTATTTGACAGTCACAGTCATATTCACGGTCGCAGGTTTTGCATCAATTGCTGCATCCTTAAATGTAACCTGACATTTTAAATTATATCTTCCCTTTTTGATATTTCTCTTATCCCCTGCAAGACTGAAGCTTACGGTGCCATTTTTACTGATATTATTAATGACCGAGAAATTATTTGCCGCTTTATTTCCTGTGTCCAGCTTGAAACTTGTTATGTTCTTCAGAGCAATGCTGCTGTTTTTCAGAGACAGTGAAACTGTATACTGATTTGAATTTGACCTGTACAAGTTGCATTTCGCCGGAGACAGAACAACCTTTGGCAGCGTATTGGTCGGCTTAATCTTCACAACACTGGAAATCTGATAACCATTTTCCATTGTCACCAATATTGTGACTGCATGTGTCGTCTTACTTGACATATTTTTACCGGCATTTCCCTTTATTTCCACCTTCTTGTCCTGATTGAGGGTCGCAGTAAAATAGTCTGCATTCTCTCCTGTCACACTTACAGAGCGAATTGCTGTATCAATTCCAGAAATTTTAGGCGTATAAACAACCGATGTATTTTCTCTGTCGATCAGGTTAATTTTTCCTTTAGGAGATGACAGTGTTACCATTGCCGCTGATGGCTCCACAAGTTTGATCGTCAGTGTTGCCTTCTTGATCATCACACTTTGGCTGCCAACATTGATCGTCGCATACAGATTCAACTGATAATTTCCGGCTCTAACTGTTCCCCGCTTGCCATCAACCAGTCCAAGTTTGATTTTCTGCTCTCTGACATCAAATGCAAAAGACAGATATCCTGCATCAATCAGTGTTTTTGCAGTCCCATCATAAGTAAGGCTTGCAATGCTTAAATCGCTGTTATTGACATTTACCGCAATACTATTTGTTCCATTTGCCTTAATATTCGTTCCCATGTTAAGGGTAAGCTGTCTGCTTCCCAATGCCAGCGACATTTGCTCCGGTGCCTTTACATACGTTATCTTTCCCGGTATATTAACAGGCTGTGTCCATTGACTGCTTGTCAGCGCGGCTGAATAAGATACACTCTTTGTGCCGGAATACGAAATATCGACACCACCTTTTCTATTAATCACAGCATTCACAGTATTGTCTGTTGGTTTATTTATAATAAGTGTCATGGAAGAGCTGTTCAGTGTAAGCACTTCCTTCGTCTTTGTATTGATTACACTGACTGTTCCCGCTGAAATTCCCGGACAGAATGTAAGTCCCGTCATGCTAAACGATGGCTTTTTATTCTCCGTTGCGACCTTTACCTGAATCAGTTGTGGTTCACTGTAGCCTGTAAAATAAACTTTCAGAACCGTATTCAGACAAGGTGATTTTGGTGCTGTAAACAGGCTCAATGTCGTACTGTCAAGCGTTCCATTTGTCTGGAACTGAACTGTCATGGTGTTTTTATTGTATTTTCCATAAAATCTCACGGTTCCTGTTCCCGCATCTTCAACAGAAGCAATATCATATTTGCTTGAAAGCGTATATATGGCTTCTGCATCTGTATAGAACAGATTTGCTTTCGATTTCAGCTTCAAGGTTGCCGTTGGTTTTGTGACATCCGTAGTAATCTTTAGGGCATACAGATAATTTCCCTTTGTTGTTCTCACCTCAAGCTTACAATTTGATGTCGTTTTCTTCGTGTAGCTCAATGCCGGTGCCTTGTCCTTGATGACAAGCTTTGCCACTCCATCTACCGGCCTGCTCACAGAAAAGTTCCCTGACTCAGCATCCTGCTCCAGAACTCTGACCGACGTAATCGTATTTCCATTTTGATCTTGTAGAATCAGCTCTGACCCTTGGTTACTATACTTATTGATCATGACACTTGTTGTTTCCAGCACTGGTGCATAATCCATAACATTGACGATCAAAGTTCCTACACACTGTCCTGCATCATCCGCAGCTGCAGTGATTTCAGCGATACCCTCTTTTTTAATCGTAATGATGACCTTTCCGTTTTTTTCCTCTGAAACTGTTGCAACATTACTGTCACTTGAATTCCATTTTAGTTTGACATTTTTTGCAGCTACACCATTGATAGTCACCACTGCATTCAACTCAACAGCGTATTTGTTCTTTGCTGACTTAATTTCATTGATATCAATCTCCATCAGCTTGTCATCTGACAAAAACGTAAAACTCTGTCCATTCTCCTTCACAGGTGTAATTGTAATATCATTGACACAGGCTTTCATGGGAATTGTGATTCCAAAATCTCTCACAAACATATTCACCCCTGCATTTGTTCCATTGTCAATCGACAGTGTCAGTGCAAATTCTGCCAGTCCTCCATCTGTGTTTTCTCTGGCTTCAATGACCACCTTGTCCCGGTCAACGGATTTCACTGTTGCAATATTGGCTTCTGATGTTCTGGCACAATTGACACTGAGCCTTTCTTCGAATTTCTGTGAATCAATACCACTGCCGATATATTCATATAGAATATCATAGCTTTCCTGTTTTCCCGGATTAATGACATTCTTTCCTGCAATGTCAACTCCGGTAATGCGTGTGACTGCTACCGGCAGTCTGGTCGTAAATGGTTCATAGCCTTCTTCTGTATAAGTAGCACTGTAATACTGGATTTTTGCTCCATCACTGGCTGTGAGGCTAAGTGTTCCTTCATCCCATGCCCATCCTTTTGGTAATTGACAGTAGGACAATGTCTTATCAACATTTTCAATATAACAGCTCGTTCCTGCCTCTGCGATCTTCTCTTTCTTTTCCGTCAACGAAAACTCATTTGTAATCGTAACGGATATGAATGCCACGCAGGCTGTTCCCTTTAGGTTGACTCGCAATATGGCTGTTCCGGGCTTCATCGCAGTGATCTTTGCGGTCGTATTCGAAAGCTTTTTCACATGAAGTACACTGCCGTCCGAAGAAGTAAAGGTCATGACCTGTGTGTCATTTGTTGCACTGCTCGGTACCACAAAAGTTTCAACATCAAAAGAGTCACCGACTTTCATCTTTCGATTGGAGGTATTCAGGATAATACTGTCAACCTTCTTTGTGACTGTCACAACAAAGCTTTTTTCAACACCGTCTGCGAAAATCGTGATTACGACCGTTCCGGTCTTATCTCCTACGACACTGACAATTGCCTTATTCGGATTATTTGGATCTGCTTCAACCTTTGTCACCGTCTCATCCGATGATTCAAAGACTGGCTTCTGTGTATTGCCACTGACTGTAATCTCTGCCGTCTTTTCATTATCATCATCCACATATAAGATATCTTTTGATATGACTGCCGTAAAATCGCTTTGCACCGTTTCATCTTTATAGCCGATTGCGATTCTTGAGTATGTCCTTCCCCATCCATCAGTATCCGTCACGGTCATATCATACAACATGTCCTTATTTGAAAGCTGATCATAAAATACCTTTGTAAAATAATAATAATGCTCATCCGTCGCTGAAGATATCTTGAGTTCTTTCACAATACTCGTACCATTTGTCGCATACAGTCTCAGATTGATTGGAAACGTCATGTACTGAACGTTGATACCGATTACCCTGTTGTCTGCCTTGACCGGAAAACCTCTATTGAATGCAATGGAAGTCAGTTCTCCTTTCGTCTGATCAGTATAATAATCAGCATCCATGTCAGACATAGTTACAGGATATCCACATGTTTTATGCGTGAGCAACACATAATAGTCCTTGTATGCCTTGTTCCTGCTCAATCCGGTAATATCCATGTAGACACAATCGGCATACCTGTTGGTGACCACTGCGCTGATACCCGCTACCTCCTTGCCGGAAGTTTCAGTAAGCTTGATATCAAAATCATCTTTTTCTGCGCAGTTTGGTGTTTTGAGATACACCTGTATCGTGTTGTCATCCTTCCAGGAAAGGGAATATTTTTCAAGCACAAATTTGTCATTTGATGCAGCTAAAATTGTGAATGTATGTGTTGCAATACTACCTGCATTAGTCTTTGTGATTGTCACTGTGTGCCCACCAGCATCCAATTTTTGTATCGGAATGACGACCTTGATGCAGGTTCCACTTCCGCCATCCTCTCGCAGCCACTCACTCGCTGAAACAGCTACATCTCCTGCGTAACCTGATATTATTGCAGATAAATCGTCACTTTTAATTCCTGAATCTGCAGTGTAGTAATAGAAATAATGTCTCTCTGCATTTTTTGAAATCACTTTCGGTGCATCCCAATTATCTACTGCTGAAGCAGACTGTTCCATTGTAAATTCTTTATGATACTTAGTGCCATTCACCTCAAGTCGCACATAATGTATCCCCGCCGCCAATCCTGACGCAGGTGTCAGATACAACAAGCTCTCTGTGTGTGTCTGGGATGTAACACTAATCTCAGTTGAAGCATCAACAGCGTCTACAATACTAAATTTTGTGGGCTGACCATTCAGGTCTACCGTAACACCTACCTCGATTGCTTTTAACGCAGGATTATACTCAGCATAATAGATTCCCGACTGCACTTCTGCCACAAATTCATTCTGAGTAAAATTGATTCGATATCCATTTTTTCCAGTCACAGATACATAGATTTTACTGCCTGCCTGATCCCAGCTTCCTCCCTTTTTGAACTTAACAACATAGCCTGACCATACTGCTTTATAATCTACCTGTGTTACATACAGACTTGTACCTGTCTGTGATTCATTTTTGAAGCTGAACTGAACCTGTGACGGGTCAAAGCCCGATCCCTGTATGTAGAGGTAAATATATTCACTAGTATTATCATAATCAGCGCCGATCGTACATTTTGTCACAACAGCATCTACGGATACTTCCACCGCATTACTAAAGTTCATCGTCATGCCACTTGTAAATGTTACCTGAATCGTATATGTACCTGAATCGAGGGAATTTTTCAGGCTCTTCAGTGTCCATACACTTTTAAAGAGAATATTGTTACTATTTATCTCAAGGTCTTTCCCTATTCCGCTGTATCTGGGATCTGTTTTCTGCCCAGTTGCCGTTGGCGCACTACCTTCTAAGCTTGCCACGGTCTCACCATTTTTCACAAGCTCAATGGATTGTATATCATTAGCAACGATGTCAAAAACTGTCAGTTCAAGACTTTCGTCAGCCGTTCCCATATAGTATTTGTCCTTTTCAAGGAATACACTTGTATCATTGGATTTGAATGATTTGATTTGGCTGAACCTCACTGTCTTCGTGTTGCTAACAGCTTCTATCGTAGACAATTCTGCCTTCAATGTATGCGTGCCTGCTACAACATCGGATTTAT
>JAFOYD010000116.1 GCA_017391545.1 Lachnospiraceae bacterium | reverse complement strand
CGTTTGCGATGAGGTGATGATGATTGATATCAATCAGGAACGTGCCTATGGAGAAATGCTTGATCTTCAGGACAGCATCGAGTATCTGAACCGCAATGTCGTGGTGCGTACAGGATCGTATGAAGACTGCGGTGATATGGACATTATCATCATCACAGCCGGCGCACCGCCTAAGATGGGGCAGTCGCGGTTAGATACACTAGAACTCACGGCAAAAATCTGTAAGTCCATTGTTCCGCCCATTATGGAAAGCGGGTTTGACGGAATATTCCTGACAATTTCCAATCCGGTCGATATTGTTTCCCACTTTGTTTATAAACTGTCAGGACTTCCCAAGAATCAGGTGATCGGTACCGGAACTGCCATTGATTCTGCCAGATTACAGATTTATATCGGACAGCTTGCCAAGGTCGATCCGCGAAGCGTACATGCCTATTCCATGGGAGAGCATGGCGATTCTCAGATGGTTCCCTGGTCAACAGTAACAGTGGCAGGTAAACCGTTCTTTGATGTGATTCAGGACAATAAACAGATGATCGGGGACGTTGATTTGGATGACCTGGTGTATAAGACGACACAGCGTGGTTGGGAGATCCTGAACAGGAAAGGGACGACCTATTATGGCATCGGTACAGCATGTGCCGGTATCGTGAAGGCAATCCTGAATGATGAGAACAGGATTGTTCCGGTTTCGACGCTTCTGGAAGGCGAGTATGGAGAGATGGACGTCTATGCCGGTGTTCCGACAGTGCTGAACAGACAGGGCGCCTATGATGTGCTGGAGATCCATATGACGCCGGGCGAACTGACCCGTTTTAAGGAATCAACAAAGGTAATCCGAGAATATACACAGAAGATTATGGAATTTTTATAGGTTCAGATGACCAGTTAATTAAATAGTATCTATTCATAAAGACATATGGTATAATCCACTTATCAGACATGGGTGGTTTCCATATGTCTTTTTATATCAATGATGTTAAACAGAAAGGTAAGATTACAAAATGAGTAAGAAAAAACGAGAACTAAGAATCTGCTACAATTCCCCTGTTGTGCTGGGGCTGACAGGGCTGTCATTGGCGGCACTTTTGCTGAACTTTTTGACGAATGGGATGACGAATGACCTGCTGTTTTCCACGTATCATTCGTCACTTGCAAATCCATTGACATATGTGCGGTTCTTCGGGCACATTATCGGACATGCCAACTGGGAGCACTTTATCGGAAACTTTATGCTTCTTCTGGTGGTAGGCCCGCTGCTTGAGGAAAAATACGGCTCCTCAAACCTTTTGTTCGTTGTGCTTGCAACAGCACTTGTGACAGGAATTGTGAACTATATTTTCTTTCCACATGTGCAGCTGCTCGGTGCGAGCGGAGTTGTGTTCGCATTCATTCTGCTTTCTGCATTGACGAGCTTTAAAGAGGGCACAATACCACTAACCTTCCTGATTGTTGCGGTGCTCTATATCGGACAGGAAATCTATAGCGGATTGTTCGTTCAGGATAATGTGGCAAATCTGACACATATTATTGGTGGAATTGTCGGTGCAGTGCTGGGATTTGTGATGCACAAAAATAAGATGAACAGATATTGATTTTTTAGCGTATAAAAGGAAGGACGGATATGATGAAGCAGGCTGATAAAAGGAATCTGACCATGGTGATGGACCTGTATGAGCTGACCATGGCAAACGGTTATTTCAATGATGGTGACAGGACCGCAAGAGTGGCATTTGACGTATTTTACAGGAAAAATCCCGACAGGGGAGGATTTGCCATTTTTGCAGGATTAGAGCAGATTGTAGAGTACATTGAAGACTTGCATTTTTCAAGTGAGGACATCGCATATCTGCGCTCACTCAATACCTTTACGGATGAATTTCTGGATTATTTGAAGGATTTTAAGTTTGGTGGAGATATCTACGCATTTCCGGAGGGAACGATCATGTACCCAAACGAGCCGGTAATCACCGTTGTGGCACCGCTTATTGATGCACAGCTTGTAGAGACTGCAATTTTGGCGCAGGTCAATCACCAGTCGCTCGTTGCGACGAAAACGGCGCGCATCGTAAAAGCGGCAGAGGGAAAGACGGTGTCAGATTTTGGTGCGAGGCGTGCCCACAACATGGATGCAGCAGTGTATGGCGCACGTGCTTCCTATATCGGAGGAGCATCAGGTACAGCGACAGTGCTTGCGGGGCAGATGTTTGGCATTCCGGTAAGTGGAACGATGGCGCACAGCTGGGTCATGTACTATAAAGATGAATACGAGGCATTTAAAAACTATGCAGTCAATTATCCTGATAACACGGTGCTTCTGGTCGATACCTATGACACGATTCAGTCAGGTATTCCTAATGCAATCCGTGTGGCGCATGAGGTGCTCGAGCCGATGGGAAAGCGCCTGAAGGGAATCCGAATCGACAGCGGTGACCTGGCATACCAGTCCATCAAGGTCAGAAAAATGCTCGATGATGAGGGGCTTACAGACTGCAAGATCATTGTGTCGAACAGTCTTGACGAGCATACAATTTCTTCTCTTAATGTACAGAAGGCGTGCATTGACGGATATGGTGTCGGTGAGCGACTAATCACAGGTGCTACAAGTGATTATTCGGACGATACACTGGCACTTTTGGGCGCCGTGTACAAAATTGCGGCAGTGGAGGAAAATGGCGTTTTTGCCCCACGCATCAAGATATCCGGCACCGTCGAGAAGATCACGAATCCGGGACTTAAAAAAGTGTATCGGATCTATGACCAGAACGGAAAGGCAAAGGCAGACCTGATCGCAAAGGTGGACGAGGAGATCGACATGAGCAGGGAATTCCGCTTCGTGGACCCACAGATGCCGTGGAGAAATCTGAAGTTTACAGGATGTACGGCAAAGCCGTTGCAGGTCAAAATATTTGAAAATGGAAAGCGGGTTTATGACCTTCCGACACTTGAGGAGATCAGGGCTTATGTGAAAAAGCAGTTGACGGAGGAAATCTGGGAGGAGGAACAGCGCTTCATCAATCCACATGTTCATTACATGGATATGACACCGGATTATTATGAGCTGAAGATGAGCCTCTTACATGAAAAAGGGAAGGCTGGAGAATAGATCATAACGATTGTATAAAAAGGAGATACGAAGATGGTAAATCATTATGAGGAATTTAAGGCAGACCTGGCAGAGTTTCGCGCGATGACGGAGAAATTTTACAAAAAGGAAATCACGGTGCCGGAGTATAAAGGCTTTTCGGGCGGTTTTGGCAGCTATGCGCAAAGAGGCGCCGAGCGCAGTATGTTACGGCTCAGGCTTTCGGGTGGCGAAATGAACAGACAGCAGATCAAGTTCATTGCAGACAGCATCGACAAGTATGATATTGATACGGTTCATCTGACGACCTGTCAGACGGTACAACTTCACAATCTGACTGACAAGACGGTCTGCGCACTGATCGAAGAGGCATGGCAAAATGGCATCATCACCAGAGGCGGTGGCGGTGATTTCCCGAGAAATGCCATGTGTTCGCCACTTTCCGGTATTGATAGGGACGAGTGCTTTGACGTGCTTCCTTATGCAAAGGAGGCGGGTGATTATTTGCTCGGCTTTATCAAGAAGGTAAAGCTGCCTAGAAAACTTAAAGTATGTTTTTCAAACGGGAATGATAGTAGTGTTCATGCTACATTCCGCGATCTGGGATTTGTGGCAAAAGAAAATGGAAAATTTGATGTGTACTGTGCTGGGGGACTTGGCATCAAGCCAAAGTTCGGTGTCAGGGTCGTGGAGGATTTAGAGCCTGCCAAGGTGCTTTATGCCGTAAAAACGATGGTAGATATCTTTACGACGCATGGAAATTATGAGAAGCGCACCGCATCAAGAAGCCGTTTTTTGCAGGAAACGCTGGGCGTTGAAGGCTTGCAGAAAGCATTTGCCCAAAAACTTGCGGACAACTTATCCTCAGAACAGCTTGATCTTACTGTGGAAAACCTTGCAAAATCGGGTGCCGATTGTGGACAAAAGGTGTTACAAATCATGGACGCTGAAATCGATCAGGAGTTATCACAAAACAGCTTAATTGTTGCACAAAAGCAAAAAGGACTCTACGCAGTGTCCTATTCGCCTGTCGGCGGAAAAGTGCCAACAGACTTCTTTAAAAAGCTCTATGAGGCGACAGCCGATATGCTGTGTCCTGATGAAATCAAAGTCAGAATCACGCCGACGCAGGGCATGTACATCATCAATCTGACGGCCGCAGAGGCAAAGAAAATACTGGCACTGACCGCAGATGGTGCACAAAATGCATTTGAAGCATCGACAGCATGTATCGGCGCTGACATCTGTCAGGTCGGCATTGGCAAATCGCAGGCGATGCTGGAAGCCTGTGTCAGGGCGGTAAGGGATGCAGGAATCACAGGGGATGTCCTTCCCTCCATCCACATATCAGGCTGTCCGTCCTCCTGCGCTGCGCATCAGACGGCGCGTATCGGACTCCGGGGTGGCATGAAGCAGACACCGGATGGTCCTAAACCTGCATTTGCAGTCTATGACCATGGCTGCGAGCAGATAGGCAGCGAGCGCATGGGAGAGGAGCTTGGCATCATGACAGTTGATGACATTCCGAAATTTTTTGTGGAGCTCGGAAAAGCTGTCGCAGCAGCAGGCATGACCTATGAAGCATTTTATGCGCAATATGCGGACAAAGTAAGGGCGATTGCTGCACAATATATTTAATCGTGAACAGTTCGCACCATACAAATTTCTGTTTTTACCAATTTGCATGGATATTTTATGCATTTGTGTGCAAAATTGATAATCGACTAGCGCATCAGCTAAAAAATAATCGGTATTTGTGTGAAAAAGTCTGACGATATCACTCTGTTTTTTGTTTAATAAAATAATTTAAAAATTCGGAATGATATGCTATAATGTT
>JAFOYD010000115.1 GCA_017391545.1 Lachnospiraceae bacterium | reverse complement strand
GGGCAATGAACTACTGGGAGACATTTCCGTATATCGAGATGACAGGAAATGCAGGATATCGTTACAATACCTTTTTATATACAGAAAATCCGTTTCAGAGTGGCACACCACATTATGAGGTCTATCATCTTCTGTATGATCTGGCAGCCCTTGGATGCGTTGAAGATAATGTGTTGTATTCGGATTGGGATAAGTCAAAAACGATGCTCAATGAAGGTCAGATCGGATGTATGGTGATTGGATCCTGGGCGGTCTCACAGTCCAAGAGTGCGGGACCAAATCCGGATAACATTGAGTTCATGCCATTTCCCAATATGATTGACGGGAAACATTACATGACCGTATCGACCGATTACTGCTATGGAATTGCATCCAACAGTGATAACAAAGAGACAGCGCGTGCGTTCGTGGATTATATGATCAATGAATCAGGATACGCACTTGACAATGACAATCTGTCGGTGGTCAAGACGGATCCATATCCGGATGCGTTTGGTTCCATGGATAATGTCGTGATGCTCAGCAGCAGGGCGCCTTCGGACAAGGATTATAGTACCTATGTTACGTTGTCCCAGCAGTTTCAGCCGGGCGATGCGCTTGAAATCAAGCATGTCATTGAAGCGGGCGCAGGAATGCGCGATCTTAGCTTTGATGATATTATGGCAGATTGGAATACAAGATGGGAGGCATCGCGGACGGATGAAATGCGAAGGAGTCTGCCTGCCAAAAATTCGATGATGGGGATTTCGGTGTTTCTCGATAATTCAGAAGTCACGCTGTCAGATAAAGAGAAGGAATATGTGGAAGCACACCCCTCGATCAGAGTCGGGTATCTGAAAAATATGGCGCCGTTTTCTTATGAGGTGCAAGGACAGCCTGCGGGGCTTGCATTCGACTTGTGCGATATCATCCGGGAAAATACGGGACTTGCGCTGGAATACTACGGCTATGAAAATACGCAGACAGCTGTAGAGGCACTAAAAAACGGCGAAATCGATATGATCGCATCCATGGAGAAGCTTGCAGATGAAGATGAACTGAAATATTCTAAAGATTATTTCTCGGCAATGAATATTATGGCAAAGCGTACGGCGCTGGATGTCACAGACTTGGATGACAAAAAGGCAGCCGTTGTGAAGGGTGAGCAGAATTTATATGAGGGCGATACAGCAAATCAGGTGGTCTATGACACGATCAGCGACTGTATTGAGAGTGTGCAGAGGGAAAAGACGGACTATACCGTCACCAATTATTACAGCGCGAACTATTATATCAGGGAAAACGAATGTGACAGGGTGGACCTGATTCCTTCCTCAAATTCTTCGACACTTCATATGGGATTTTTAGACAGTGCGGATGCGACGCTTGTGGCACTTTGCAATAAATGTGTGTACAGCACATCGCAGAACAGCATGCAGGTCGCTATCTTAAAATATATGGAACCGCTTCAGAAACCGGTTACGGTCAGAAAGATCATTGAGACCAATCCGATGCTATGCATTGCGGTGCTCTCGTGCTTCTTTGTTGTAGTATTGGTATCTGTACTGATAATCATGCAGCAGCGCAAAAAGGTGGCAGTGTACAAGTATCGTGAGAGGGCACAGCGGGATCCGCTCACGAAGCTCTACAATCGAAACGGGTTCCATGCGGGACTTCCGGTCAGGTCTTCTGAGGTTCTGTTTGCGGTGCTTGACATGGATAATTTCAAGAGTGTCAATGATTCACTGGGACATGAGGGTGGCGACTGTGCGCTCGTGAAACTGGCACGTACCCTTGAGGCAGATTTGGGTGAAAGAGCGCTGATCTGTCGATATGGCGGTGATGAGTTTATGGTATTCATGGAAGGCGTCGGGGAGGACGAGGCGGACAGCAGGCTTCGCAAGCTTGTAAAAGACATGGATACGGAGCTTACATATGATGGTAAGACTCATAAACTGTCGATCAGCGTTGGTGCTGTTTACAGTGAGACTAAGATCGAGACGGAAGGTTTGTTCAAGATGGCAGATGAAGTCCTGTATCAGACCAAAGAGAGAGGCAAAAACGATTATCATATCAATATCGTTGGTTAATTATTATAGATAAAAATCAGGAGGACTAGATTAAAAATGATTACATATTATGAAAAAGAGCGTATTTTTAAGTTGGATACACCAGACACCAGCTACATGATCGGCATTGTGGACGAGGAGAATTTTGTCGGACATATTTACTATGGAAAACGATTGAAGGATGCAGAGGCATCTTATCTGATGCGGACACAGGAACCGCCCTTTGTGCCGTCAGTCAATAACAGGGAGCGCTGTTCCTTCTATGACTGCTTCCCTTTTGAATATCCGACAGGTGGTGTAGGCGACTACAGGGAAAGCTGCCTGAGTATCAGGACTGCAGCCGGACATTCGGGTGCTATGCTCTCGTATGTGTCACATGAAATTTTTAATGGCAAACCAAAACTGGAAGGGCTTCCTGCGACCTTTGCGGAGGATGATGACTGTATGACGTTAAGGCTCGTATGCGTCGATAAGTATGCAGGACTGCAGGTGGAGCTTTTGTACACGGCATTTTCTGACACGGATGTCATAACGAGAAGTGTGAAAGTTACCAATGTTGGCAAGGAACATGTTTATCTTACGAAGGTATATTCTGCATGTATTGATATGGATCATAAGGATTTTGACATGATTTCCCTTCATGGAAGCTGGGCAAGAGAGCGTCATATCCAGCGGAAAGCGTTAGGCTATGGGATTCAGAATGTCAGCTCGTTTAGAGGTGAGTCAAGTCATCAGGATCATCCGTTCCTCGCACTTGT
>JAFOYD010000114.1 GCA_017391545.1 Lachnospiraceae bacterium | reverse complement strand
TTGTTCTATGAACTGCCGCAGTTCCGGGAAGCCATGGAGCATAATCCGCAGCCTCAATTCGCTTTGCTTCTTTTAAGAGCTCCGGTGTCAGTGGCTGTGTCTCCAATGCATGCTCCATCTCAACGATAATGGCAAGCTTATCGATGAACCATCTGTCAATTTTTGTAATATTGTAAATCGTATCGTAGTCAATGCCTTTTCTGAGTGCTTCCGCAATCACATAAATTCTCTGGTCATCAACTTTCTCCATACGCTTTAATAATTCTTCTTTATCAAGTGCTGTAAAATCATAGCTTCTGAGGCAGTCTACATGCTGTTCAAGGGAACGAATTGCTTTCATCAGGGCACCCTCGAAATTCGTGCAGATGCTCATGACCTCACCTGTTGCCTTCATCTGTGTGGTCAGTGTTCTCTTTGCTGTGATAAACTTATCAAACGGAAGTCTTGGCATCTTGACAACACAGTAGTCCAGCGTCGGCTCAAAGCTTGCATATGTTTTTCCTGTAATGGCATTTTTGATCTCATCAAGCGTATATCCAAGTGCGATCTTGGCTGCGACCTTGGCAATCGGATAACCTGTTGCCTTGGAAGCAAGTGCTGATGAACGGCTTACACGAGGGTTTACCTCGATGACACAGTATTCAAAGCTTGTAGGATGAAGTGCGAACTGCACATTGCATCCTCCAGTGATATTCAGCTCTGAAATAATATTCAGTGCGGAGGTACGAAGCATCTGATACTCTTTATCACTCAGGGTCTGTGAAGGCGCCACTACGATACTGTCACCTGTATGCACACCAACGGGATCAATGTTCTCCATGTTACATACTGTGATGCAGTTTCCTGCACTATCGCGCATTACCTCGTACTCAATTTCCTTCCAGCCGGCAATACAGCGCTCTACAAGAACCTGTCCCACGCGGGAAAGTCTGAGTCCATTTTCAAGGATTTCCTCTAACTCCACCTGATTGTGGGCAATGCCACCGCCGCTTCCGCCAAGCGTATATGCCGGACGAAGCACGACCGGATATCCAATCGTGTTAGTAAATGCGACACCATCCTCAACATTCTCAACAACAAGAGAGGCTGCACAGGGCTCACCGATCTTTTCCATGGTGTCCTTGAACTCCTGTCTGTCCTCAGCCTTTTTGATCGTAGCAGCTGTCGTACCAAGAAGCTTGACATTGTGTGAAGCAAGGAAGCCGCTCTCCTCAAGCTCCATACCGAGGTTCAGTCCTGCCTGTCCTCCCAGTGTCGGAAGAATGGAGTCCGGCTTTTCCTTCTCGATAATCTGTTCCAGAACCTTTGCCGTCAAAGGCTCAATATATACTTTATCTGCGATATCTCTGTCTGTCATGATGGTAGCAGGGTTTGAGTTTACAAGAACAACTTCAATGCCCTCCTCTTTCAGGGAACGACATGCCTGTGTACCCGCATAGTCAAACTCAGCAGCCTGTCCGATTACGATCGGGCCAGAACCGATTACCAATACTTTTTTTACGTTAGGATTCTTTGGCATTATTTCGTCACCTCCATCATCTTGATAAATCTGTCAAACAAATAGCCTGAGTCCTGAGGTCCACAGCAGGCTTCAGGATGGAACTGTACTGTGAAAATATTCTTTCCTGTATAATTAAGCCCCTCATTGGTTCCGTCATTTACATTGATGAAAGCAGGTGTTGCGATCTTCGGATCAAGTTTGTCTGTATCAACTACATATCCGTGATTCTGTGAAGAAATATATACTCTGCCGGTAGCCAGATCCTTTACAGGATGATTTCCACCTCTGTGTCCGTATTTCATCTTATGTGTATCTGCGCCTGTCGCAAGTGCCATGAGCTGATGTCCGAGACAGATCGCAAAGATCGGAATATCTGTGTCATACAGCTTTTTCACTTCTGCGATGATCGAAGTACATTCCTTCGGATCTCCAGGTCCATTTGAAAGCATGATTCCATCAGGATTTGCCGCAATAATTTCTGAAGCCGGTGTACCTGCCGGATATACGGTCACGTCACAGCCTCTTGTCTTGAGAGAATATGCAATGTTATCCTTTGTACCAAAATCAAGAAGCGCTACTTTCTTTCCCGCTCCATTCAATTCTCTGACAAGCGATGGCTTCATCTCTCTTTTGCCTGCCTCGTAGTCAGCAGCAACAAATCTGGCGCTTCCTGAGATCGCGCCGTTTTCTTCAAGAGATTTCGAACCTTTTATCTCATATTTCTCTTTACAGGTAACCTTTTCAACGACCTTACCGGTTGTATAGGCTTTTAACTTTGGCAGTACCTCATCAAGACTGTAGTTCTCATTTGTGGTGATCATACCATTCATCGTACCCTTTTCGCGCAAGATCTTTGTAAGCGCTCTGGTATCAATGCCCGCAATGCCCGGTACATTATTTTTTTCTAAAAATTGCTGAATTGAAAAATCTGCTCTGAAATTGCTGAAATTCCTAGATAATTCTCTGACGATGAACCCGTCAGGCCATGGTTTACGCGATTCCATATCGTCCTTGCAAATACCATAATTTCCGATCAACGGATAAGTCATGCAGACAGCCTGTCCCGCATAGGACGGATCTGTGAGCACTTCAAGGTATCCTGCCATGGAGGTATTAAACACGATTTCACTGATAACTTCTTTGTCAGCACCGATATGAGTTCCCTCAAATACGGTTCCATCTTCCAATATTAAAAATGCCTTCATCTTATCACCTGTACTTCCTTTCGCATAATCGACTAATTATATCATATGTAATTACGTCGTTCAAGTGATATATTTGTATGTTTTACATTAAAATACATATTTATGATTACATCATGCCTTTAAATTGAGCGAACAGGTCGAGATCGCTCTGTGTGATCTTCATATTGGTGTTGTATTCTTTTCCCTCAGGACTTGTGACCTTCACCTCAATAATCGTTCCGTCTTCAATGGCCTCGCGTCCTACTGCCTGCATGAACGGCACGAATTTGGGATGATTTTGTGTGAATGTATCCCATGCTCCTTTAAACTTTAATAAGCCTGTAAAATCCATCATAATCATAATCTCCTTTTTTTGATTTTATGTCGGCTGTGGCATCTGCTACAAAAAGAGAGTACCACCCACAGGCGATACTCCGCACAAATGTATTATGCTAAAAAAATAACACTATTATTGTCCAGGTTCTTCTCCTCAATGGCGGCTCTCGCCTCATCCTCTTGGAATCTGTTGACATAGAATGAATATTTCAATCTGCTGTCAAAATGTCCTTTCTTCACATCCCGAACCTTGTCAACCTTTATCAGATAGGAAACACTGTGATTTAAAAAAGTCTTTTCAATCGTTTTCTTCACTGCCTCATCATAAGTCTCTACAAAAGCGATTTCACGTGTATGTTTCTTTTCTGCCATTATTTCCACATCCTTCTTAAACATATACTATAGTATAGACTGAATTGTCAGAAAAGTACAGTTGACATATTTACTAATAAATTTGTTTATATTTGTGTAATTTTTGTAACAATAACAACATTAATCATACCAGTTCCCACACTATGGCTCAATCATGAGGCATGATAGCTTGTGTCCAAAAAGGACAACATAGTGCACTCAGTTCAGTCAATTAATGCCCACTTATGAGAGGCAATATAATACCTGATCTTAATCTGTCTCAGAACGCCTCCCACACTGATTTGGCAAACATAGAGAAAAGAACCGATTCCTGCATACTTTTCCTCTTTCACCTGTTCTATATTCTCGATCTTATACGTGTGCAATTCGTGGTTTTCATCTTCGAGTCTTACATATAACGGTTTGATTTCCCCCAAGGGGTTAAATGTAGCATTTGCATCAATCGTGACATTCATTCATAATACACCTCTTCTCCATCTGCCTTGAATTTTTCCTTACTAATACCACCATTTAAGGGTCTGATCGGCCCATTGATATAGGTTGCCCGGAAAATGGACTCCTCACCATACTTTTCCCTGATCTGATCAATTGCATTGTCCAGTTTCTCATACTTTTCATAAGTATCCATTGTAAACAGATCAAGCTGCCGCTCTGAATCCGCAGATACCACTCTGCCGGTATGCACTCCCAGCTGTCTGATGGGCGTATAGCCATCCCACAATTCGTCAAAGATTCTTGAGGCGCATTGAAACAATTCGTTTGTCTGATTGGTTGCAACAGTCAATGTCTTTTGATGCCTTGTAGTCTGCAATGCAAAATTCTTGATTGATACTGCTATGACAGATATCTTTACATCGTCT
>JAFOYD010000008.1 GCA_017391545.1 Lachnospiraceae bacterium | reverse complement strand
CTTCAAAAGTCGAATTTGAAATCGAAATAGAAGGTGCGGCAAGCTCAGAGTCTTCATCTGCATACCAATTCATGATCGCACCGCCATTACCTTCAGAGGTATTTGCATTGAAAGATGACGCTTTAACAGTCAGCACCGCCGGTGCAGAATCGAATCCATTATATATCGCACCTGCATATCCAGATGCAACATTCCTGTCAAAGTCGGAGTTAGCTACTTCTGCAGTTGCATCAATATTTGCAAATGCTCCACCTAGACTAGCCCTATTATCTATAAATTCACAACCTTTATCAAGCTTTATTTCTGCCACAAGCTCCTTATACGGCATATTTGCGACAGCTCCTCCCTGGTCAGCGCTGAACTTGCTGAACGAGCATCCGGAGATTGTCGCCTTCGAGCCGTGATTCACCACAGCACCACCCGCTGTAGCATCATTATCCTCACTCTGCTCATCTCCGACAAATGTACATTTGCTCAAGGTCAGTGAGGAAGGCGAATCGCTGCTCGCATTTACCATATTGGTTATAGAACCGCCATTAACAGCAGAGTTCGCTACAAACGAACTTGAAGTCACTGTCATCGTTCCTCCGCCCCAGTTCGCAATGGCACCGCCATCAGAAGCTGAGACATTGCTCTCAAAAGAACAATTATTGACAGTCATCTGAGCACGGTTGTTCTGAATTGCTCCTCCGTGATTACCCGAGGTATTGCGTATGAACGAAGTATTGGAAAGATTCGCACGACTGCCCTGATTTCTCAATGCCCCGGCAAAACCGGATGTTGCTGAATTATCCCGGAAAAGACACTCCTCAACACTGGTGGTTCCTCCATTATGCACCGCACCACTATGATACGAACTATTGCTCTCGAAAAGAGTATTCTTGAATGAAGATAATCCTTGAGTATATACAGCTCCTCCACAAGAACCACCCTTATTATTGCGGAATGTCGTGCTTTCCACTGTAACATCAACTTTGCTCGCCACATACATACCTATACCCACAGTACCACTGGTATTGGTATGGAAGGCAGATACATTGTCACGGAACAGACATGACGAGATTTGCACAGCAGAAGCAACGTACAATCCGCCTCCACGATAATCCATAATGCCGAATCCGTCTTTCGTGGTAGTTGTAGGCGCTGTCTCCACAAGGGCTGCCGTATTTACAAGCATCGGAGCACCTCCGGTGAATGTCAATCCCTTGAGAGTGACTTTTCCCTCTGAAGCAGAAGCAACCACCATGGCATGATATGCATTCTTGCCATTTGATAACGCACCAGAAATCACAGTCGGGGTCATCAAGGTATCAACAACAGAAGTACCTGCCTTATAACTTCCCTGAATAGTGACATTCTTGTTCACTAGAAAAGTCTTGCGTTCTTCTGCCTGATCTGCAGATCCTTCCAGAATTGTATCTGGCGTATAGGTTCCGCCAGCCATTCTGATAACCTGTCCGTCCTTTGCAGCTGCGAGAGCAGAAGTGAACGTCTTGGAATTTTCCCATGAGTCACCAGACTTGTCTCCAGAGCCACTGACTGTCACATATACGATATCAGAAGCTGCGAAGGTAAATTTCTTAAGACTTGTCCTTCCGATAGTATTGGTGCTTGTAGATGATTTTGTTGCAACACTCTCCTCGCCAGCACTGACTGATATCGTAAAACTTGAATAGTCTCCTGTCGGCACAGGAACAAAGAACTTCATATCCTCCACCATCGACAGCGGAGTAAAATTGAAAATCACAGTACTTTCCTGCTCCTGGTCGACCACTGAGATCTTTTCATCCTGAACTTTGAAAAGACCGGAGACTTTCTTCGAAGTCTTGAAACTGAAAGAAGATGCTCCAGCAGGTACACCCTTGACATCAAATGCCATCACACCACCCACGTGGTTAAAGGTCACAATCTCTGTTTCGGAATCGAGGTCTGCCTTCATCACAGGCCTTGCATTACCTGCATTATACAGATATTCTGCAGGCAAAGACACATATAGATTTCCCTCACTGACTGCATGATTTCCAGATGGGAAGACTGCATATCCTTCGGTTTTCTCTCCGTCTTCCAATGAGCCTTTGAAACGAACAATACCATCGCCCTCGCTACAGTCATACACAAAGTCTACAAACCGGCCTTTATTTGTATACACCGATAAAGTATCCTCCTTGGTCCACGAAAGTTTCGCATAGTCGTCACTTACAGCAACCTTTGTACTTGGAGCATACGCAAGAATATACGAGTTAAACTCCGTCTCTAGAGCCGGCTGCTCATATGTCGGAGTCAACTCATCTGTAGCGCAAGCGCTGAAGAAGAGAGAAAGGGACAGAAGATATATCCAGTTTTTCTTCAATTTCATCATTTCTTATATTTTTTGACTCTGGCATCATCGATTACGCCAGACCAGTTCATTCCAAAAGCAAAGTCATATCTGTTGCCACATGCATCCAGATACGGTATCATATCATGAGGAGTATCCTCAAACTGCTCCTCAACTGTATTCATATCTATAGGGAACTGCATCGGCAGAAGACCGTAAGGCTCTTTTGAACCTGTAACGATATCCAGATATGCAGCACTACGCACACCAAAAGCCACAAGGATAGCATCCGCCCATGGCTCAAACTCCATGACAACAGGACGTGTCGTAGAAAGAAGTACTACAACCGGTTTGTCACCCATTGCTGCCTTTGTCTCCTTGACAAGAGCGAGGTCAGTCTGATTCTCCACAGTTATTGATTTACCCTTGTAACTTCTGTTGGTGAATTTTTCTGCAGGATCACCACCTGCTATACTTTTTTCTCTTGCATGTGTCGCCGTATATGGAGAATATTGAAGGCTGATCGGCAGATAGCCGTTTCCTCCGGCTGCGACATCCGCTTTTGAATAACCGATACCACCCTCCGGCTCTGTAATGGCAACAATCGCAAAAATGGCGCAGATTATGCCAGAAAGAAAAATTGCAATTGTGCGTGAAATTACAAAAATTCATGAACAGGCAATTATTGGATATCCATCAGAATTGATGGCAATTGTGCCACCACGTGGTGAAATTGTTATTGTTGTTGCGCCACGACCAGAACATAAAATGTCAGACAGTGAAATTTCAGAAATTGTTAACGATATTGCTGCGACATCAATGAAATCTGCGGCGGCTGATTTGGCGGCGCGTGCCGGAATTTCAAAGAAAGAGGCGTATAAACGTTTGTTAGAAAAAGGGGGCGATGATGATTAAATTTGTTGGCAGTTTTGAAACAGTAAAATCGTTGCCTAATTCTCATTTTGCAGAATATGCATTTATTGGGCGCAGTAATGTTGGAAAATCGTCCTTGATAAATGCGGTTGTTGGTTCGCCAATTGCGCGTACATCAAATACCCCAGGACGTACACAAAGTTTGAACTTGTTTAATTTAGATGACCGGGTGATGATTGTCGATTTGCCTGGTTATGGATATGCCAAGGTGTCGAAGGTTGATGCGTTGCGTTGGTTAAAGCGATTAGAAGAGTATCTGTTAACACGTCGTCAGTTAAAGCGTCTGTTTATATTAATTGATTCGCGAATCGGGGCGCGTGATTCTGATTTGGATTTGATGGATTTTTGTGATGCAAATGCGATTTCATATCAAATTGTTTATACAAAAAAAGATAAACGTGTTCGTGAAGAAAAACAGCATGAAATAAAGCATACAGACCATGGCGCAATGT
>JAFOYD010000113.1 GCA_017391545.1 Lachnospiraceae bacterium | reverse complement strand
GTGCTGTCTCCCCACCGTCATAGTCAAGCCATTCCTTCATGACATCCTTAAGGTCCGCGTGAATCGGCAGATCGACCTTCACCGTAGGCTTTCGAAGCTCTGCCTCGTCGATATCCACCACGATTTTATAGGCGCGCTTTGCAAACTCTTTATAATTGTAGCTGATCTGTCTGATATTCATTCTGCAGCCGAGCACGATCAGAAGATCACTGTTCTGAACGACAAAATTTCCACCTCGCGTTCCGACGCTTCCCGGTCTGCCACAATAATATGGATACTCCTCCTCCAGCAGGTCATGGGCATTCCAGGCTGTCACAACAGGAATCTGAAGCTTGTCTGCGAGTGCACGGAAGGTATCATATGCTCCTGACAGGCGCACGCCAGTACCGGCAAGAATTACCGGACGCTTTGCAGTCTTAATCTTGTCATGCACTGCTGCCGTCAGTGCCTTGTCATACACCGGATTTTCACTGCCTGCAAGCTCTGACGATTCAAAGCCCTTTAACTCATCCGTCTCAATCCATGCTGCCTGTACATCAATCGGCACATCGATCCAGACGGGTCCCTTTCTGCCGTTATTTGCCAGATACCACGCTTTTTCAAGATGGTAGCGGATTTCCGTCGGCTCTGTTATCATTTTGGCATATTTCGTCATGCCTGACACACATTCCACAATCTGGAATTCCTGATCGCCAAGCTGTCTGAGCGGTACATCCGTTGACCATGTAGTCGTCTCCCGTTTTACCTGCCCCGATATCACGAACATCGGTATGGAATCCTGCCATCCACCCACGACGCCGGTGATGGCATTGGTGCCGCCCGGTCCTGTAGTAACGCAGACTGCTGCGATTTTTCCCGTATATCTGGCATATCCTTCTGCCGCGATGGCACATGCCTGCTCATGATGATTGTAGATACAGGTGAGCCCCTCCTTGTGTCCGAGTGCATCATTTAAGTGCATGGCTCCCCCGCCTGTCACGGTAAACACATGCTCCGTTCCCATATCCACCAGAAAATCCACTATATACTGTGCAACCTTTACTCTCATAACAACCGCCTTTCCTAATCAAAAAACTGACATAACTGTGCGGGTGTGTCTGCGTATCCGATCGCGGGATATGCAAATACATCCTCCCCGGTTCTGAAATCAAATCCATAGGTGACACCAATAAAATCCATCCCGAGCTGCTTTGCTCCCTCTGCATCATGTCCGCTGTCACCGATCATCACTGCATCTGCGGGATCATCAATTCCCATATCCTTGAGACACAGCTTGATGATATCCATCTTTTTGAGCTTGTTCTCATGGTCTGCTCCATATAGTATATCGCTGTATCTGTCAAAGCCAAAATGCCTTAAGATCGTCTCTGCATAATCCTGGCGCTTATAGGTCGCCACCGCAATGCTGACACCGTTTTGGCTGATCTGATCCATGGCCTCATAAATTCCCTCGTAGGGCTCTGCCTTTAACAGCTCATAGTCCTTGTACCTGTTGCGAAAGATGGTCGCAAGCTCCTGCGCCCTTTCCCTGGTCACGCCATAGACACGCATAAAGGACTCCTGTACGGGCGGTCCTATAAACGTCAACAAGGTATCCCTGTCAATTTCAGGAATACCTGCTGCTTTGATGGTGTACGAGACCGCTGCAAGTACACCTTCCGTTGTATCCAGTAATGTTCCGTCCACATCAAAAATGGCGGCTTTATAGTGCTTTTTTTCGTTTCTTTTTTCCATCGCTTTATTTCTCCTGATAAAGGGAATCGGTCAGATACAGGTACGCATAGTCGGGAGCAAGCCTTGCAATGCTCGTGACAACATCACGGTTGATGTCGCATGCCTTCTCATGGCTGAAAGAATGTTCCATGTTGGGATTGACATAGTTTGCACTTTCAGACTCCACATATCCGTCAAAGCCTGCGAGTGCCAGCCCGTCAATATGAAGCTCCTTTAAAAGCTTCATGAACATGATCATCGGATTGTCCACGATCATGGCCTCCTCATCAAGCAGGCTGCTGTAGTTGAGATTGTAGGCGAAGCCTTCCCCTGTGCTGGTGACATTTGAGGTCGCGATCAGCGCCGGCTTGTCCTGCAGCATATTCAACTTTGCCGAAAGCTGCACATACCTTTTGGCATTGCTGATAAAAAGATAATCAATGGCAATATTCTCCGGAATGTAATTAACTGCCACGGTTATGGTTCTGTGCTCCTTCTGATAGCTTTTGATTCTGTCGCAGCTGTCTGTTACGCTCTTTCCCGGTCCTAAGAGAAGCACCTGCTTTCCTTTGAATCGATAGGTGAGCTTTGCCTTATCCGAAGCATCATCACATTCCTTTTTCTGAAATGCCACATACAGCTCCTCAATATAATTTTTATCATAATTCAGCTTTTTCTCCGGCTCGATCTGCTCTAAAATCTCATTGATGGATTTTGCAGACAGCTTCTTTTTATCCATCAGGTATGAGACATAGTTTGGATGACAGTCATTTGACGCCGATACAAAGAACTTAAAGGAATATCCCCACTGTACTTCCTTGCGGATATCAAGAATAGTCGTGTCGATTGCCTCTAACAGATGGTAGACCTTATAGGCACTCCTTCCCGTATCGTTGAGATACGTTGCCAGAAGCTCAATCGGCGCATTTCCTGCACTTTTTCCCATGCCATACAAAGAACCGTCAATCAGAAGCTCCCTTGTGATATTCTTCTCGATCAATTCAATGCAGTTGGCATATGCCATCTGGAAATTATTGTGGCTGTGGTAGCCCAGTGCGATTGTTGGTTTGAGAATCTCATCTGAGAGTTCAAAATAGTGCATGAGCTGATTTTTATGCAAAAGCCCATAGGTATCGACAAGCGAAAATCCATATGGTTCCAGTTCATTGACAAGGTCAAGCAGATCCTTGAGTTCCTCGTCCGAGTAGCTTGTGATGGATACGGCCTGTACAAAGACATGATAGCCAAGCGCTTTGATTTCATGGCAGAACGCAATCGCCTCGTGTCGCTTATTTTTCTTAAAAATGACTCTGATGCCATCAAGATAGCTCTCGCAGCATGGTACTACATTTGCGATTGAGCAGGTACCGTAATCGATCATTCCCACGATCATGGAACTGCCACGGCTCAGATTGTGATACAGTCTGTCCAGACTCTTGGAATCCGGCTGAATGGTATGGTCGACATCCGTCGGATAGTTCTCATTCAGAAATCCGACCTCGATCATATCCAGTCCGGAACTTACAAGTCTCTCATATATATTGACGATACTATCATGTCCAAAGTTCCAATCGTTCAGATATCCTCCGTCTCTCAGAGTACAGTCCAAAAGCTTTATCTGTCCCATCCTACACCTCTATCTTCTGCATTGTTAATGCCTGTCTTTCAATAAGTGTTCAACCGTTTTCTGAATCCCTTCTGTAAAATCTGTCTGTGGCTCAAAGCTTGTATCAGCCTTTAACAGCGAAATGTCAGCTTCCAGGTGCATGACCTGTTTTTCACCATAGGGAATGTCTCCAAATCCCAGTTCTCCGGTACTGCCGTTTTGCAATCTCACGGATTCGTTCAGCTGTTCAATATATTCCTTAAGCGGTTCGGCCTTTCCGCTTCCAATCACATAGATTCTGCCACTGATTCCGTTTTTGCCAAGAAGCAGCATTGCCTGCGCCGCATCATCGCTATAGAGATAATCCCACTTCTGTCCGCCTGCTGTGAGCGAAGCCCTCTGCCCTTCTGAAAGCTTCAAAATAGTGGACATAATCATGGAGCCTTTCCCATCGTAGGGTCCGTACACGCTTAAGATTCTTGTCCAGATATGGCGTATTCCAAGCTCCTCGCACCGTACTCTGCTCATCTCT
>JAFOYD010000112.1 GCA_017391545.1 Lachnospiraceae bacterium | reverse complement strand
AGTCACTTTTAGACGGTATCAAGGATGGTTCGATTGTTGTTTCAAATGATACTGAGAGTAAGCCTGAAGTTGGCGACAATGTGACAGTATCATATATTGACTAATTAACGCACGAAAAGATTCATAAAGGGAAGGGCACATTACCCCTTCCCTTTTCTATACATGATGAGTTATGGAAAGGCATGGTTATGATATGGAAAATAATGATTACATTATTGAGATGTTGAACATCACAAAGGAATTTCCGGGTATCAAGGCTAATGATAATGTTACCTTGCAGTTAAGGAAAGGTGAAATACATGCACTGTTAGGAGAAAATGGAGCAGGAAAGTCAACGCTTATGAGCATTCTTTTTGGTCTTTATCAGCCGACCAGCGGTGTGATCAGGAAAAATGGTCAGGAAGTAAAAATCAATAATCCAAACGATGCGAATGACTTGAATATTGGAATGGTTCACCAGCATTTCAAACTGGTGGAATGTTTTTCTGTATTAGATAACATTATCCTTGGCGTTGAACCGACCAAAGGTCCCTTCCTGAGTAAAAAGGGAGCAAGGGAAAAGGTAATCGCTTTGAGCGACAAGTATGGATTAAAGGTTAATCCGGATGCGATCATATCAGATATTACGGTGGGTATGCAGCAGCGTACAGAAATTTTAAAGATGCTATACCGCGATAATGAAATCCTTATTTTCGACGAGCCGACAGCGGTACTTACGCCCCAGGAGATTGAGGAGCTCATGAAAATCATGAAAAACCTCGCCAAGGAAGGGAAGTCAATTCTGTTTATTACACACAAGCTGAATGAGATTATGGCGGTAGCCGACCGCTGTACGATTCTTCGCAAGGGCAAATATATCGGAACGGTAGAAATCAAAGATTCTTCAAAAGAAGAGCTGTCGAGAATGATGGTGGGCCGCAATGTCAACTTTAAGGTCGACAAGAAACCAGCAGAACCGGGCGAGACTGTGCTTAAGGTCGAAGACATGACAGTTGCAAGCAAAATGCATAAAAATAATGCAGTGAAAAAGGTCTCCTTCAATGTCAGGCGAGGCGAGATTGTCTGTATTGCCGGAATTGATGGAAATGGACAGACAGAGCTTGTATATGGGCTGACAGGACTTGATAAGATGGTGGAAGGAAAGATTCTGTTCAATGGTAAGGACATTACCAATGCCGGTATCCGTGAGCGGTCAAAAAGTGGGATGAGCCATATTCCGGAGGACAGACACAAGCACGGTCTTGTCCTTGACTATACATTGGAGCAGAACATGGTGCTTCAGAGATACTGGGATGTGGAGTTTCAAAAGTATGGCTTTATAAAAAATGGTGCAGTGCGAGGATATGCTGAACGCCTGATTGAGCAATATGATGTCAGAAGCGGACAGGGACCTGTTACCGTGGCACGAAGCATGTCAGGCGGAAATCAGCAAAAAGCGATCATTGCAAGGGAAATAGACAAAAATCCTGATTTGCTGGTGGCTGTGCAGCCGACGCGCGGGCTTGATGTCGGTGCGATTGAGTATATTCACAGTCAGCTTGTGGCACAGCGTGATAAAGGCAAAGCAGTGCTTTTGGTGTCGCTTGAACTTGATGAGGTCATGAATGTTTCAGACCGCATTCTGGTGATGTATGAGGGTGAGATCGTAGGGCAGCTTGATCCAAAGACGACGACAGTAGAGGAGCTTGGACTATATATGGCAGGTGCCAAAAGAGACAAGGTTCCTGCGGAAGTGAAATAGGAAAGCGGGGTGGCAAAAGTGGATCATACGACAAATACAAAAAAGAAGAATAAAATGGAACTGTCATCAGGTGTTGTGTCAGTGCTCGCATCAGTAATCTGTATCGTGATCGGACTTCTGGTGGGACTGATCATTTTGTACTGTATCAACAGTGAGAATGCGCTGGATGGTTTCAGCAGAATCCTAAAAGGCGGATTTTATCTCAAGCCAAAGGGAATCGGTAATGTTCTGGCACAGACAGCGCCCCTGATCATGACAGGACTTTCTGTGGCATTTGCATTTAAGACCGGACTGTTTAATATTGGTGCGGCAGGGCAGTATACGCTTGGAGCATTTGGTGCACTATACTTTGCACTTGTTCTCGAGATGCCCTGGTTTGTATGCCTTCTGGCAGCCACGGTATTTGGCGCCTTATGGGGAATGATACCCGGTATTTTTAAGGCGTATCTTAACGTCAATGAGGTAATCACGTCGATCATGTTCAACTGGATCGGTCTGTATGCTGTAAATGAGATTATCTATAAAGGCGTTGTTGGTGAAATGTACGACCTCAAATCGGCGAAAACATATTCACTCAGAAGCAAATCTCCTGCTTCCCTGATTCCGGATATGGGCTTGAACAATCTGTTCCGGACGAAATCAACGACAATTGCGATTTTTATAGCAATTGCCATAGCGATCATCGTCTATATTGTAATCAACAGGACAACCTTTGGATATGAACTGAAAGCGTGCGGACACAATAAGGATGCGGCAAAATATGCAGGTATCAATGAAAAGAAAAATATTGTACTTTCCATGACAATAGCAGGAGCACTTGCCGGTGCAGGTGCCGGACTATTCTATCTGTCCGGTGTGGCTGAGTGGAACCCACAGGTAAGTACAGCGCTACCGGCTATGGGCTTTAATGGTATTCCGGTAGCTTTGCTTGCGATGAGCAATCCGATTGGCGTTATTTTT
>JAFOYD010000111.1 GCA_017391545.1 Lachnospiraceae bacterium | reverse complement strand
TTGCAGAAATCAAGAAGTCCATGACAATACAGACAATCGGTCATGACAAGCTTAACCAGATGCGTCATGTCATGTTCTTCAAGAATGTAGCAGGTGTTCATGCACATATGGAGAAGCACGCAGCCATTTTAAAGCCAAAGTTTGAGGCTGTTCTTGACAGTCTTGAGAAGGAGCTTGGCGGACTGGAAATCGGTAGCTGGCTCAAGCCGCTTGGCGGATATTTCATCGCTTTTGATACCTTGGAGGGCTGTGCAAAGCGTGTCGTAGAATTGTGCAAGGAGGCAGGTGTTGTGATGACACCCGCAGGTTCGACCTATCCGTACAAGAATGATCCTGCTGACACAAGCATCCGTATTGCACCGACACTTCCAACACCGGAGGAGTTAAAGCAGGCATGTGATGTGTTTGTGCTCTGTGTGAAGCTTGCATCTGTAGAGAAGTTTCTGGCTGAATAAATAAAATAATTAGATAAGTGAAATCCCCCAAACAGTGGTGCAGAGAAATGTAGTGCTGTTGGGGGATTTTCTTTTTATAAACTAAACAGTGTAAAACAGTTGACAACAGTTGATTGCTGTTATATACTGTTTATATCAAGAGGACGCTCTTGTTGTAGTTCATGAACATAGGTCTGCCGGTTGTGATGGCAGACGACATAACGAAAAGGATGTTGACAACGATGAATTTGATTATTAACCATTCGTCCATGCAGCCGATTTACGAACAGATCGTGAATCAGATCAAGGACAAAATCATGCATGGCGAGTTGCTGGAGGAGACAATGCTTCCATCGGTGAGGACATTGGCAAAGGATCTGAAGGTAAGTGCCTTGACTGTGAAAAAGGCATATGATCAGCTTGAGGAGGAAGGCTTTGTCAATACAGTGCATGGCAAGGGAAGTTTTGTGGCATGTGCCAATCAGGCACAGATGCTTGAGGAGAAGAAAAAAGAAGTCGAGTCAGAGTTTGAGCAGACGATCAAAAAGGCGAGGAGTTGTGGTATGGAAGATACCGAGATTTGGGAGCTTTTTGAGATTGTTCTGGAGGAAAGCTAAGGAACTGTCACGAAATAACATAGTCAAATTGCGCAGAATGCTTTTTCGAGTGCGAGGAAGAAAACGTAGCTGTAGCGGGCTACAGCGAGGCTTTTTGACGAAGCATTCGGGAAAGCAGACAAGCAAGATGACCAAGGTATTTCGTGATAGGTCCTAAGTTTAGAAAGGCAAGGGTATGGATATGTTAAAGCTTAACAATGTGGTAAAACAATATGATAAATTTCGATTAGAGTGCACGATGGAGGTACCTGTAGGGCAGGTGACCGGACTGATCGGCAGAAACGGAGCCGGAAAGAGTACGGCATTTAAGTCAATCCTGGGACTGATTCGTACAGACGGAGGAACGATTGAGGTATTTGGAAAAAATGTGAACGACCTGACGACAAAGGATAAGGAGCAGATCGGTGTTGTGCTGGCGGATTCCGGTTTCAGCGGATACCTCACCATCAAGGATCTGATGCCGATGCTGAATGCGATGTATGCAGACTTTTCAAAGGAAAAATTTGTAAAGGACTGCGAGCGCATGGAGCTTCCGCTAAACAAGAAAATCAAGGACTTTTCTACAGGAATGAAGCGAAAGCTTCAAATTCTTGCGGCACTTTCGCACAATGCAAAGCTTTTGGTGCTGGATGAGCCGACAGCAGGACTGGATGTGATTGCAAGGGATGAGCTTTTGAACCTTTTGCGCGAATATGTCGAGGATGGTGAGCGCAGTGTGATCATCAGCTCGCATATCTCAAGCGACTTGGAGGGGCTCTGCGATGATGTGTATATGATTGAGAACGGAAAAATCATACTTCACGAGGAGACAGATGTGCTGCTTAGCGAGTATGGGCTGATCAAGGCGACGAATGAGCAGTTTGACAAAATGGATCAGTCGTATATCTTGAAAATAAAAAAAGAAAAATTCGGGGTTAGCTGCCTGACAAATCAGAAACAGTTCTACCAGGACAATTATCCGGAGCTTGTAATCGAAAGAGGCAGCATTGATGAAGTGATCACGATGATGATTTCGAGTGCTTCATAATAAAGAGGAGGATACGAAAATGTGCAATTCTATCAAGGGTTTATTGATCAAGGATTTCAATTTACTGAAAGGTCAGAAGAATTTCTTTTTAGGAATTCTGGTATTGTGGGCAGTTGTTGGTGTCTGCAATTTTGATCCGGTATTTCTGGTGGCATATGTGATGATGATGTTTTCGTTCTTCACATTGAGTACATTAAGCTATGATGAGTATGAAAACGGTGCGGCGTATCTGTTCACGCTTCCAATCACGAGAAAGGATTATGTGATCGAAAAGTATTTGTTTGGCTTCCTGACGAGTACAGTGCCATGTATTGTGATCAGCGTCATCTTTTATGTTGTATTGGCAGTTATGGGAAGTGCGACAGATCCGGTTGAATACTTTGTGGGTTCGGCAATGGTACTGCCGATTGCCTGGCTGATTTTGGCACTGGAAATTCCGGTACAGTTAAAATTCGGACGTGAGAAAAGCAGAATCGCCATTTTAATCCCGCTTGGCGTTGTGGCAGTGATTGTCATGCTTGGGGTGCGCCTGTGTGATGCCGCAGGGATCGGAAAACCGGAGATTATCGATCAGATATCAAATGTAAATGGTGGTATGATTCTTGCCATAGCAGCAGTTGTGTTTGTGGTTCTGCTGTGGATATCTTACACGATTTCCTGTCGCATTGTGGAGAAAAAGCAGTTTTAAAAAATACCAAATATTGAAATTCTGAGGGTGTTATACTATACTGAAAGCAGGATACCATCGTTTTGTCAAAATGATGGAAAGGAGCAAGAAACATGAACAATCATGAGTTTATAGAGCACCTGAAAGAAGATGAATTGGAAAGCCAGGCAGATCTCTCTGCGCTGCTGACAGGAATGATGCCGATTGGAATGATCAGCAGCTACTGTGAGAAGGGCTTTCCTTTGCATGCTGTCAGTCAGGAATTTTATCACATGATGGGGTATGATACAGAGCAGGAGTTTAAGGCTGCGATACGGAATAAGACATCAAATGTCATTTACTATGAGGACAAGGCAAGAGTCATGGGAGAGCTTGGGAATGACTTTTATGCGGGGAAGGAGTATACAATTACTTACCGTATGCCTAAAAAAGATGGCAGCCTGTTCTGGGTTCTTGACAAGGGGAGAGTGGCAAAGACGAAGGAACAGCGTCTGGTCATTTTCAGCTTTTGTATGGATATCACGGAAATTATGGAGAAGCAGATCAGCCTGCAGCACAGTGTTGCAGAGCTGCAAAAGCAGAATAAGGAGCTTCAGTATCTGAATAATACTGTTCCTGTGGGGTATCACCGCTGTGCGGATACGCCCGATTATGATTTCTTGTTTGTTAGCAATAAATTTTTGGATATGCTGGGCTATACCCGTCAGGATATTAAGGAACTGTTTGATGATAAGTTCAAGAATATGATTCATCCTGACGACTGGCAAACGGTTTTTGGTGGCGAGGAAAATAGGGCGGCTGCGCGTCACAATAACCTGCGGTTTGAATATCGCATGAAGTCTAAGGATGGCTATATCTGGGTAGAAGATTATACGGATTATATAACAGGATTGAAAAAACCTTTTTTTCAGGGAGCAATCATGGATATCACAGACAGTGTCAGACTCAGTGAAAAGCTGAATGCCAGTATCAAAGCATTTCGGATTGCAGCCAAAGAGACACATAATCTGGTCTTTACATATAACCGAAAGGAGCAGGCAATCTACTGCGATGAAAAGGTGACGCGTGGTTTTGGTTTAAATGAACATCAGACAGGCGTGCCGTATGAAATTGCAAAGCAGGGAAAGATTGTTTCACAGGATACGGTAGAGACGTATATTCATGCGTATGAGGCGATGATCAGGGGAGAGAAGGAGTCAGGAGGTCTAGTGAAGCTGACTGACGTCAACGGAAAGGAAGGTATTTTTGACCTGAAACTTCAGCTGATCTGTGATGATGAAGGGAATCCTTCTGATCTGGCAGTAGGCGTTTATACGGATATTACGGAGCAGTATCTTCATACGCAGGCATTGGAACAGTCTGAGCTGAGGATAAAGGAAGAATATCTTGCCGCCAAGGAAAAGCAGGATTTTGAAAGTCACGAACAGCTCGATATGATTTATGCGTTGAGTCGCGATTATTATGCTTTGTGGAGAGTGGATTTGAAAAATGATCGCATTGTCCTGAGGCGAAATGAGAACCGGCGCGAATGTGTCGTGGTAGGTGATGACAGGAGGGTGCCGGATTCATACATGGAAAGCTTGGAAATCTATGCCAGAAAATGGGTTCACCCGGAGGATAGGGCAAAGTTATTCATGGAGGCAAGCCTTAAGCGCATCAGGGAGCGTTTAAAGACGGAGGAAGCTTTTTCTGTTCGCTTGCGCCGCAGAACTCCAAAAGAAGAACGCTATGGATATGTGGAATGGCGTATTGTGAGGATGGCAGACAGCGAGGGTGCTTATACGGCATTGATTGCTGTCAGGGATGTGGACGGCGAGGTACTGCAGGAAGAACAGAGACAGGCACTTTTGAAGGATGCACTGGCACAGGCACAGCATGCCAACAGGGCGAAAACAACATTCTTGTCCAACATGAGTCATGATATCAGGACACCGATGAATGCAATTATTGGTTTTACGGGAATTGCCGCCAGCCATATTGACAACAAGGAAAGGGTACTCGACTGCCTGACCAAGATTGCATCATCGAGCAATCATCTTTTGTCGCTGATCAATGACATCCTGGATATGAGCCGCATTGAAAGTGGAAAGATTACCATCAAGGAGAAGGAGTGTAATCTGTCTGAGCGAATACACAATCTGGTGAACATGATTCGGCCGCAGATGTGGGCAAAGCAGCTGGAATTTTTTGTGGATACCATCGATGTGTGCGATGAAGATTTGATTTTTGATCCGCTTCGTCTGGATCAGATACTGATCAATATATTAGGTAATGCTGTGAAGTTTACGCCGCCTGGTGGAGTTGTTTCCTTTACGATTCAGCAGAGCGAGTCGGAAAAGCTGGGATGTGGTCACTATAAATTCATCATCAAAGATACGGGTATTGGTATGTCTCAGGAGTTTTTAAAGCATATTTTTGAACCGTTTGAGCGTGAGAATACGTCTACGATCAGTGCGACCGAGGGAACCGGACTGGGTATGGCGATTACCAAAAATACGGTGGACATGATGGGCGGAACGATTCACATTGAAAGCCAGCCTGCAAAGGGAAGTACCTTTTTTGTGGAGTTTGACTTCAAACGACAGGACATATCAGACAGGCAGGAACAGATTAAGGAACTGGAAGGACTGCGTGCACTGGTAGTGGATGATGATTTCCATATCTGTGACAGTGTGACGAAAATGCTGACGCAGATCGGGATGCGGTCCGAATGGACAACCTCCGGCAGAGAGGCAGTTTTCCGGGCACAGAAGGCATATAGCGAAGGGGACTTTTTCCACTGTTATATTATCGACTGGTTGATGCCTTACATGGATGGAATTGAGACGGTACGGCGCATCCGAAAGGTGATTGGCGATGATACACCGATCATTATCCTGACTGCCTATGATTGGACGGATATTGAGGAGGAGGCCAGAGCAGCCGGGGTAACTGCATTTTGCAGCAAACCTTTGTTTATGTCGGACTTGAGAAATGTCCTGCTGGAGACACAGCAGCTGGGTGGCAAAAAGAGTGAGCTTCCAAATAAAAAACAGAGCGATTTCCAGCATAAGCGTGTGCTGGTGGTGGAGGACAATGAACTGAACAGGGAGATTGCCGCAGAAATTCTCCTGAGCAGTGGACTTGAGGTAGAGTGTGCTTCCGATGGCTCCATTGCTGTAGATATCATGCGCGATGCAAAAGAAAATCAATTTGACCTGATTCTGATGGACATTCAGATGCCGGTTATGGATGGCTACGAGGCAACGCGGATGATTCGAAATCTGCCGCGAAAGGATGTTGTGAAGCTGCCGATTATTGCCATGACAGCGAATGCCTTTGAGGAGGACAGAGAGCGGGCACTTGAGAATGGTATGAATGCGCATATTGCAAAGCCGCTAAATGTGGAAACGCTGCTTGCGACGCTGGAGCGGATCTTAGCGACAAAATAATAAAAAAGGAAACTGCAGGAAGTATTGGATGGTTGTAGATAGCATAACATACTGCAGTATCATCAACAAAGCGGTACTTGTTCCGATTTTTACAATTTTTACACAGCAATAACGCATACAATCTGTTTATACAGAAACAGACAAAGGCGTCTGAACGAATGAATACATTCGTTTAGGCGTCTTTCTTTTTAGGGAAATTGCGGCGGTGTATACCGAATAATTGAAAAGAGAGTAACTGTTCAGCACGTAACTATGAGGGTACTGAATAGTTACATTACGGGAAAGGAAGGATAGATTATGGACGAGCGAATTACAGAGCATCCGATACTTGGAGTTCAGGAAAAGGGACCACTTGTTAAGTTCCTGTTTGATGGAAAAGAGGTCGAGGGATATGAGGGGGAACCGATTGCGGCGGCGCTCAAGGCAG
>JAFOYD010000110.1 GCA_017391545.1 Lachnospiraceae bacterium | reverse complement strand
AGAAAGTGCATCAATTAATTCTTCCTTCTGAGCAATCTTTTCCTGCAATGATTTCTTTACACCTCTTGCCATACCCTATTCTCCTTGTCCATTTTATACTAAAATATATCGGTATTATATTATATGGACAAGAAAGGAAAATTATTCATATTTTAAATCCACATCGCAGGACTGCTCTTGTCAAGGTCATACGGCGTTGCCTGGTAGACATAATAGTCTAACCAGTTGGTATAAAGGTTGTTGCTGTGCGAGCGCCACTGCAAATGGGGCTTCTGTGTCGGGTCATCATTTGGATAGTAATTTCTTGGAATGTGAATTGGCAGTCCTTTTGCCAGATCTCTCTTGTACTCCGCATCAAGCGTGTATCTGTCGTATTCCGGATGACCGTTTATAAATATTTTCTTGCCGTTCTCAGCATATGCAAGAAAGACTCCTGCCTCCTCAGACTCAGCAAGAACCGTAATCTTGTCACATTTATGTATTTCAGCAGCAGGAGTCTCTGTATGCCTGCTGTGTGGTGCCAGAAAATAATCGTCAAAACCACGGACAAGCGGAACCTTTCGGTTCTGTACCTTATGAGAATACAATCCAAACAGCTTCTCCGGAAGCAGTCGCTTCTGAATACCATAGTAATGGTAAAATCCCGCCTGCGCTCCCCAGCAAATGTGAAGTGTCGATGTCACATGCTCCTCTGCCCAATCCATGATCGTGCACACTTCATCCCAGTAATCGACCTCCTCAAAGGTGATATCCTCAACAGGTGCACCTGTGATAATCAGTCCGTCAAATCTTCTGTCCCTGATTTCCTCAAAGGTCGTATAGAAACGATTCAGGTGGTTGGCTGATGTATTCAAGGACACATGGCTTGTGACCATCAAAAACGTCACATCCACCTGCAACGGCGTATTGGATAAAGCACGCAGAAGCTGAAGCTCCGTATCCTGCTTTACAGGCATCAGGTTCAGGATGCATACTTGCAATGGTCTGATATCCTGGTGCATCGCTCGGTTTTCGTCCATCACAAATATATTTTCATTTTCAAGTATCTCTTTTGCAGGCAAATCATTTTGTACTTTAATAGGCATTTTTTCATTCTCCTGTCATTTTTATAGCTGTATATCCAGATATTGTGTCATGAACTGCTCTTCTGTAAGAATCGGAACATTCAGCTCTTTGGCTTTCTTATTTTTTGAGGAATTTGATGCGATGTCGTTATTGATCAGACAAGTCGTCTTGGCAGATACACTTCCTGCCACCTTTCCACCCTTTTTCTCAATCAGCTCTTTCAGCTCATTTCTGCTGCCAAAATGTTCCAGACTTCCCGTCACTACAAATGTCTGTCCATCAAGTGTCTGGGCTGCCTCATCTACCTCTTCCTTTTCTATCTTAACCTCTTTTAGAAGATTGTCAAACCTTTCAGTGTTTTTTTCATTTGCAAAATAGTCTGCAAATGCCTTTCCGATCACCTCTCCAATACCATCAATCTCGCTAAGCTCCTGCGCTGTAGCCTGACGCATGGCATCCAGATTATAACGATAATATTTACAGATGACCTTGGCATTTGCAAGTCCGATATTTGCGATTCCTAAGCTATATATCAACTTGGGCAGTGCCACTGTTCTTGAATTTTCAACACTGTCGATCAGTTTCTTGTAGGATTTCTCTCCAAATCCCTCCATGCCAACAATCTCTGACTTATAGCGATCAAGATGAAAGATGTCCTGATACTGATGAATAAAGCCCTTTGCGATAAATTTCTCAAGGGTCGCTTCCGACAGACCGTCAATATTCATGGCATCGCGGCTCACAAACAGTGTAAAAGATTTAATCTTCTTCGCATCACAGTCAGGATTTGTACAGTATAATGACTGTACCTCATTGACTGCACGAATCTCTGTGGCTCCACCACAAACCGGACATACAGAAGGTATCTCGACCGTATCGCTTCCGGTGAGATTTTCTGCAATCTGCGGAATGATCATATTTGCCTTGTAAACTGTTATCTGATCGCCAATACCAAGCTTTAAACCTCTTAAAATACTGATATTATGGACAGAAGCACGGCTCACCGTCGTTCCCTCAAGCTCCACCGGCTCAAATACAGCGACAGGATTGATCAAGCCTGTACGACTTGGGCTCCACTCAATCTTTTTCAATGTTGTTTCCCTGACCTCATCTGCCCACTTGAATGCGATGGCATCGCGTGGGAACTTCGCTGTGCGTCCCAAAGACTGACCATATGCGATGTCATCATAAATCAGTACCAGTCCGTCAGACGGGACCTCATACGTCTGTACACGATCCGCATAATCCGCCACTGCGTCTAAGATATTGTCTGCATTTACCCGTTTGTACTGTACAACATCGAATCCCTGTTTTTTCAAAAATTCAAATTGTTTCTCCCTGGAGTTTTCAAAGTCAATGTCCTCTGCCCTGACAAGTGAAAAGGCATAAAATCTGACATTTCTCTCTGCCGTAATCTGGTTGTTCAACTGTCTGACCGAACCAGAACAAAGATTACGTGGATTTTTATACTTTGCATCCACATCATCAATATGACTGTTGATTTCCTCAAAATCGGCATAAGTTATGACAGCCTCACCTCTGAGAATCAGCTCTCCCTGATGTTTGATGCGAAGCGGTATATTCTTAAATACCTTTGCATTATTGGTAATGACCTCACCGACCTCACCATTTCCACGTGTAACGGCTTTTTGCAGCTCCCCATTCTGATAAGTGAGTACAATCGTCAATCCATCCAGTTTCCAGCTAAGCAATCCTTCCTGATCACCAAGCCAGCTTCTTAGCTCATCCCGATCCTTTGTCTTTCCGAGAGAAAGCATCGGACTTTCATGTGCCTCCTTTGGAAGCTCGTCTACCGCCTCATATCCAACGCTGATTGTGGGGCTTCCTGTCAGCACCATGCCAGTCTCCTGTTCCAGTGCCACCAGCTCATCATACAGATTGTCATACTCAAAGTTGCTCATAATTTCCCTATCCTGCGCATAGTACGCCTTTGAAGCCTCTCTGAGTTTTTCTACCAGTTCTTTCATTCTATGTAACGCTTCATTATTTACTTCCATTTCCAGCCTCCCTGTGATTATGATCCGGTGATGTCATACCACACATGTCGTACAATTCTCTAAGTTCTAAACCCTTTATCTCTCGGTATTCTCCCTTTTTAAGCTCTCCAAGACAAATATTCATCACCCTGATTCGTGTCAGTTGCTTTACCTTATAACCAAAGCATTCACACATCCTACGAATCTGCCGATTCAATCCCTGTGTCAGAATAATCCTAAAGGTATATTTACCCACGCGTTCAAGTGTACAGGGACGTGTCGTCTCGTCGAGTTCTCTTAGATATACGCCCTTTGCCATACCAGACAGGAATGCATCCGTAATCTCCCTGTCCACCTTGACCACATATTCCTTCTCATGACGATTAGCGCCTCTCATCATTTGCTGTATGAGCACACCATCATTCGTCATGATGATCAGTCCCTCTGACTCTTTGTCAAGACGCCCTGCGTAGGTAAGCCTGATCGGGTATTTAATCGCTTCGATAATCGTTTTCTCTGCATGCCGATCCTTCTCAGTACAGGTAATACCCGTAGGCTTATTGTATGCCAGAACCACTTTTGACGATGCAGGTTTTACATTTTTGCCATTTACCTCGATTGTATCTTGCTCACCTACCTGCATGCCACTTGACGCTTTCTGACCATTTACATACACTCTGCCCTTATCGATCAGTCTGTCCGCTTCCCGTCTGGAGCATATGCCACATTCTGCAAGATATTTATTTAATCTGGTCATACCAATAACCATACCTTTCTTCTCCAAAAACAGATCATAAGAACTCCTTCAATCTGTTAATTGATTTCTCCTCAAATGCCATCAACTCTTTTGCAATCTCAAGTGAGATGTTACCTGAGTTCTGATGATGGTTCATAGATTTCCACATACTCATAAGCCCTCTATTGCTACCCTGAATCATCAGCTCAGCAATCTTACTCGTACTACAATTCGTAAAGGTGTTGATCTGTATCCCGCCTTTCAGCATCATGTCCTCAATGGCACTAGAATGATATCCTTCTGAATGTTCACTCTGAAGTTTGTCTGTTGCTTTATTCTGAATCATGGAATACAGCAGTCTTTCCCTTGAAAGCTCCTGCAAAAGTTCATCATTGTGGACCTTTTCTGATATCGTGTCAATCGCATTGATCGCCATCCCCGAATTTTTCTGAACCTCTTTTAAAATCTCCTGATCATCCTTTTTCATAGCCATCTTCCTTTCCAACTTACTAAGATAGCTATATTATTGCCATATTATAACAAGTTATTCCTTTTTAAAAGGCAAACAGGTTCCCAAGAACCACACAATAAATGCAAACCCATGCAGCAATGCGCCACATGGGTTATACAGAATGTTTATTTATTTTTCAAAAAACTCAGACTTAACATATCCGACATTTCCGTCAAAGTTGATCTTGTACCATTCACCCTGGTCTTCAAGCAAATCATATGTATTTCCTGCCTGGGCTGTACCAAGCTTACTTGAATCCTGATTTGCTGCACTTCTGACATTGACATTGGTCGTAGCCTTCACCGAACCAATCGGATCGCTTGTAGCTTCAGTCGTAATTACTTCGAGATAGTCACTCTTAATGTACGCTTCTTTGCCATCAAAGATGACCTTGCTCCAGCCATTTACACGATCCTCAATACGCGTAATCTCAGTACCTGCATCAGCTTTGCCAATTTTATCCGCTTCCTCGCTGTCTGAAGAACGCACATTTACTGTTTCCTTGACACGCATCAGCTGATTCACTGTCTGATTCTGTGGCTGCTCCTCTGCCGCAGGTTCTGTCTCTGCGGTCTGTGTCTCACTTGATGTCTCAGTCTGATTCTCGCTGCTCTCTGTATTTTGCGTCTCAAGCTGCGCCAAAGCTTCGCCCACAGATGTCTTGATCTTAGTAGGAAGTTCTGTCATAAAACTATTGAGCGCTTCATCGGATGCGATTGCCTCATTATAGCTTACATCAATCTTATTGTATAAATCTACAACATCGTCCTGATTCGTGACAAGCTTAAATGCTGCTGTGATACTTTCCTCCAGATTACCATCAATCTTAAGGCTTCCATCCTCGGATGTATATACATAAAAAGCATTGAGTCCGGGTGCTTTTGTTTCAATATCCTTTACCTTAACATCATATGAAACATACACAAAATAGGATGTATCATCCATTCCCGGCTTTGTATAGCAGTTTATATTGTCATAAGACTCAATAAACTCGCTTTTCTTTTCATAGGTAATGATTTCCGTATCGTCATTATAATCCTTCAGGTTCTTGACCTGCTCAATATCACCCTCCGCCAACGCTGTGTAAAAGGTATGCATCAGCTGATTGACATCCTCATGAGCATTTTCCTCCAGCGGTTCGTCGCTCAACATAATAGTGCCTGCTGCTTCCGTGTTTTCTTCTACACTCAGCACTGCCTGCTCTGCTTCTTTGCTTTTCTTTGCCCCTGCATAAGAGAAAATCACAGCCAAAACGATTGCACATGCAGCAACCGGCAATAAAATCTTCAAAGCATTGACTGCGATTACTTTCACATGTTCCGAAGAAAGCGCTGTAATCTCTTTGCCAATAATCGACTCATATTTAAACTCTTTTTTGACCTGTTTTGGGCTGCCTGATTCTTCTTTCTTCTGATCCTTATGTTTCACGTCTTTTTCAGGCTTTTTCGTTTCTTTTTTAGACGTTTCTTTTTTCGATGTGTCCTTTGTAGTCGATTTCTTCGAAGTTGTCTCTTTTTCAGGGGTCTCTTTTTCAGGTGTCTCTTTTGTCAGTACTTCAGTATTTTGGCTCGAATCATTATGATCATGTTCATTCTTCTTATTCTTTTCCATCATTAACTCCTATCTGCTGTCGCTAAGTCTCCCCTCAAAGCTACAGCATGCATAACCCTTTCAATTCTGTACGTACATCACACGCACACCTCATACATGAAAGTGCACCCGACAGGAATCGAACCTGCATTAAAGGCGTCGGAGGCCTCCGTTCTATCCATTAGACTACGGGTGCAAAAAATATATATTACAATTTTGTTAAGGCACGTTTGTAATAATAACATAATTTATTCAATTTGTCTACCTAAGAAAATGAACTTTGTGTGATTCTGTCTGAACAGTAACTACTGCTGATACTTTTTACACAGCTCGTCAAACTGAAATACCTGCGCCTGAAGCTCATTAAAAGCCACTTCATTATTTGCCTGTAAATCATCTAAAAATTTGAAAAGCTTATCCTGAACCCGGTAATGCTCTCTGGCATCAGTACGATACGAATTGGCAATACGGATGATCTTGTCGAGATACTTTGTGATCTGTCTGTCGTTTTCCTTTTTTAAGGCATTCTGCAACAGCTCAATGTTGTCCAGCTCCGGTGAGTCAGTCACTTTTACAAAAGTATTTGCACCGATTGCAAAGTATTCCTCGCCAATTTTGTAAATAAAGCTTTTCTTTTCATAAAGACTTTCTTTAAAATTACTCATAAATTTCCTCCGGATCAAATCTATCGAACAGATAAAAGTTTACCATCATTTTTCTGATTTGTCATCATTTTTTAGACTTTTTATATATTCCTTTACTTCTTTATCCGGATTTTTTGATTCCCGAATCTTCTGTAGTGCTTTATGATACGTCCATTCATCCAGTCTGCAGTTTTCTAAAAGCACCCTGTTCGTTTCATATGGAAAACACACAAAAGCCTCTGCCAGCGTCCAGGCTGCTGCCATCCGGGCATAGTAACCCTGCGCAAAAGGCCGATTCAGCGCATCCAGTATTCTTGTAAGATACGGGTGTTCCCTGTCTAATGAGCTTTCCGTGAGATCTGACATTGTCACAGTTCGTTTTCTGGGCATTTTTTTGTTGTTGGCATCGTATTTTAAATACTGGTTCAATATCAGTATGATTGCAATTCTCACCTCATATTCCTTGTCAGAATACAGATAGGGCTGCAAAAATTCCCATACCACATCTCTGTATTTATTTGCAAAAGAAAACGTATTGCAAAAGCTGTCACACACCGACCAGTTATCCACATGGGGAATAAATGCCTTGAGGTATCGCAGTCCTTCCTCACAGGTTACATCCGCTTTGGCTGTACCATATCCAATCAACATACCGCGAAGCATGGTTTCCTCAAAATACAGATCCTCATAAATTCCATCATAGCGGCTTACCTCATCGCTCCAGCTCGTTGCCATAACGTGACCGCCTGTGATGCTTTTTGCAAGCTTTCTAAGTTCTGGCAGTCTCACCCCTATAAGCGGTTTTGCCCCGGGGATGAGGCTGGCAGAAAAGTCTTTATATTTCTCATCAGCATACGCTGACAGTATCCTTCTAATTTCTTCTCTCATGCACTTATGCGATTCCTTATTGTCCCTGTTGACCGCCCTTCCGGTATTGGACCGGCGTCATTCCCATTTTTCTTTTAAAGATTCTGCTGAAATGTTCGACATTCGGATATCCGACTGCCATCGCCACATTCTCAACTGTCATATTTCCATTTCTGAGCAGTGTCTTTGCCTTTTTCAGACGAATACTGATCAGAATGTCTCCAAACGTCTTTCCGGACTTTTCATGAATATATCTGCTCAGATACGGCTCTGACAGATGAAAATGATCTGCCACATCGCTGAGTGCTATTGCCTGATAATTTGTCTGTAAATAATTCATGATTTCCATCATGCGCTCATCCTGACAAGCTTCATTCTCCTGAAGCAGTGGGAGCTTATTCACACTGACACAGAGTGCATGTATCGATGCCTTGATAATGTCATCATCCATGCCTACGCCCCAGAATTTCTCACCGTTGCAGGTAACGCTCACATATGCGATTGCCTTCGAAGAGGAACCCTTCGTGAGTGCATGTTCCTCATAATCAGAAAGCTGATAGCTGATGCCAAAATACTGTTTGATCGTGTTACTTACCGCATCAAGACGTCCATTTCCATTTGCATCTACAACCGTTTTCTTGTCCCCACAGGTAATAATAGCCTCTGCCATGATACCGTCGATCTGTTTGAAATGACATTCATTAATCTGGAAGAACGGTGTGTTATCCACATAATTTTCCGTAAAAATATCATATACCCACTGTGCGGAAAGCTCTTTGTGCTCCTGATCTGAGACATCCTTCACGAGATACCCCACCTCTTCGCGCATAGCCTCTGGCAGTGAAATACCAAAGTTCTGCTTTAATATGTAATTGACACCGCCTTTTCCCGACTGGCTGTTGATGCGGATCACATCAGCATCGTAATTTCTGCCCACATCCTTCGGGTCAATCGGAAGATATGGCACTGTCCACTGATCTGAATTTCTTTCCTCACGCCACTGCATGCCCTTGGCAATCGCATCCTGATGAGAGCCAGAAAATGCTGTAAATACAAGGTCTCCCGCATACGGTTGTCGCTCATGAACCCGCATCCTTGTGAAGCGCTCATATTTTTCCCTGATGTCTGTCATGTTTGAAAAATCAAGCTTGGGATCGACTCCATGTGAAAACATATTCATGGCTACAGTAATAATATCCACATTTCCTGTTCTCTCTCCATTTCCAAAAAGCGTGCCTTCTATACGATCTGCGCCTGCAAGCATACTAAATTCCGCATCGCACACGCCACAGCCGCGGTCGTTATGAGGATGTATGGAAAGCGTTACTGCATCCCTGTATTTCAGATTTTTATGAATATACTCTACCTGTGTGGCAAATACATGTGGCATGGCATTTTCAACAGTCGTAGGAATATTAATGATTGCCTTGTGATCGGCTGTTGGCTGCCATACATCAAGCACTGCGTTGCATACCTCCACTGCATAATCGACCTCTGTGCCATGGAAGCTCTCCGGGCTGTATTCAAACGAGAAATTGCCATCTGTCTCTGAGGCAAGCTGTTTCAAAAGCTTCGCGCCATCTATGGCGATCTGTTTCACCTCTTCTTTACTCTTTTTAAATACCTGCTCACGCTGGGCAACAGATGTAGAATTATACAGATGAATCACAGCATGGGGCGCACCCTTTACCGCCTCAAAGGTCTTTTTGATAATATGTTCCCTCGCCTGCGTCAGTACCTGCACTGTCACATCATCCGGGATCATGTTTTTCTCAATCAGTGCCCTCATAAATTCATATTCTGTCTCTGAAGCCGCAGGAAATCCTACCTCAATTTCCTTAAAGCCAATATCTACAAGCATCTGGAAATACTCCAGTTTTTCATCAAGACTCATCGGCTCGACCAATGCCTGATTTCCATCTCTTAAATCAACTGAGCACCAGATTGGAGGTGCCGTAATTGCGTCTTTTTTCACCCAGTCATAGGTACATACCGGTGGTAAAAAATAGGTCTTTTCGTATTTGCCCGCATTCTTCATATCATCCATCCTCCCTTTCAGTAGTTCTTAATCATTCAACTTATTCCATAGGATATCACTCATTTCAGGATTATGTAATGATTAAAATTAATCACTTTTATTGATATATTTTAACTATCTATTATTAAACTTTAAGCTTTCTAACATTAACTCCTGCAGAAGCTGATACAGTGTCCAACGGACATTGTGTGGCGTAAGAACTGCCTTCAGCTTTATATTCTCAAGACCCAATTTCCTGTATTCCATCAGAAATTCATCCAGCTTTTTCTCCGGAATGCCCGAAAAAATCAGTATCTCCGGCATCTGAAAAAGCATGGGTGCTTTTTCGTTTTGTGACACTTGTGTCATTTTTAATCCTTTGATTTCTGCGAGCACGCCTGCCCGCTCATTCAAGTCCGCTGTTTTAAGCTGCTTTGCACGCAAATTAAGCTTCAGACAAAGAGCTTCCATCTGCACCTTTTTATCGTCATGTACATAGTACAGGACAAGTCCCTCTTGTATTGCTGCCATAATAAAACCATCCTCTCAATCACATCATATAACCATTTAAGCTAACGTAAGTCCAAGATATCCATCACTGCAATTCCATGCTTTCCATTCATCCGGAAGCAGTATCATCCCGCCATCATTTCCTGCAACTGCCTTAGTTGTATGAGTATCTGTGAAAAGTATTGGCAGGATTTCCAGAAGCTCATTCTCATCAAACGTCGTCTCAATCACGCGAAGTTCTTCCTCCTCAACACGGTACATGATGATCTCCTCTCGCTTTTGTTCACCTGTCGCTTCCTTTTCTGTCAGAATCAGTGTCCTCCCGTCACAGAATTCATTTTCCCTGATTGCATAAGCCAGCGCCTTTTCATCCCATTCCACATAACCTTCTGATGAAAAATGCCTGTCACGAATTATTTTATACCTGGCTGCATCTGCATCAGATACGTTCCAACAGTTCCCAGGCTCTACATCATTACAGTCATAGATCTGGGATGGAATCTTTTGGAAGGATTCCACAAATCCAAGTCGCCTGTAATAATCACGCAGTTTCTCATCCGCAGGCTGTAATAATAGCGGCTCATCATATTTCTCAAAGGCATATCGGATGATTTCCGTCGCATATCCTTTTTTTCGATATTCCGGCAGGGTTGCTACTGCATATACATATCGGGCATTCCTCTTTTCTCCATCGATTGTGACCTGTACCGGCAACAGGCTTGCCATCGATACCGGATGTCCATTCTCATGAATAACCAGCATGTTTTCATCCTCAAAACGGTTATCCAGATACAGCTCGATATAGTTTCTGTCATCCCCAAAGCATTGCTGCCATATGT
>JAFOYD010000007.1 GCA_017391545.1 Lachnospiraceae bacterium | reverse complement strand
GACGTGTTATATCTTATCATGCTATATTTGTGTTGTCAACAACTTTTTTCAATTTTTTTATATAATCATACCAGGGTCAAAAGGTCTGAACCGAAGTACATAACAATCCGTAGGTATCACAGCATTTGTCTGAGCAACGCTACCAGATAATTTGAATAATACAAGGTCGACAGCAAACGGCTTTGTTCCACTTGGCCCATCAGCCATGCATTGAGCCCTAATAGATCAAAGCTTCCTGCAACCAGAAAGACCAGCCAGACGCAAAATACAGCTTCTACAAATCCGAGCATCATTCCTGAGAGCTTATCAGCGAGTTTTCCGACAGGAAGTGCTCTTACCAGCTTAAAGGTGTCAATGAGAAATTGAACGATTTTATGAATAATCCTAATTGCAAGCAGCAAGATTACTGCCATGAATACATTCATGTAGCGCCCCTGCATAAAACTGCCAATTCCTTTCGCAAGAATGACAAGCACGAGAATTCCCAAAACGCAGGACACGATTCGTATAATGCTCTCTAAAAGACCCCTTTTCCAGCCCCAAAAGCCTCCTACTGCCAATATGATGATGACTGATATTAGAAGTATATTGATGTTCAAGATATATTTCCCTCCGGTGTAAGATGCTATTGCAGCTCGATGAGCTGGATGGTGTCGTCCGTAATCAGTGTATGTCTTGCGATATTTCCGCCTGGAATAAAACAGGTCACCTGATCTTTGAAAGCTCCCTGATATTTCAATCTGTCATCCCAGTCATATATGATGCACTCACTTTCATTATATATGATAACTCCTGACTGATCGAACAGAATATCATTATATTCCATATCAAAAGCGATCTCACTCACTTTTTTGGCATTTGTATCATATATTTCGACACGATAGGTTGTGTCTGCTGCCGTATTGTAAAATACAAGCCCCACATGCTTGTCATCGTAAAATACACTTTGAATCTCTTCTGAAATCAAGATGTCAGCCAAGCTTTCAGGTTTTTGCTTTCCCCTAAAGAACATAAGGCGATTGTCTGCCACTGCAAATACTGTGTCATTTCCCATGAAATGGATCAGAGGCACGACTGCACCGGAATATCCATATCCACTTACGAGGTTGTCTGTATAATTCTGCCCAACTGCCGAAAAATTGTAAAAGCCTATGCTTGATGATACTTTTCCGTCTTCTGCCTTGATATAGGAAACAGCCACCTGACATCCATCGTCTGATATGTCTATGGCGATGGGATATCCCGACTTGCTCATGGTTGTCTTGAAATACGCAAGCTGCTCGCCTGTTGTGCTATAAAGATAGATGGCCGTAACAGTTGAATCATCCAGAACTGCCGCAACAATTCCATTTGATGATACACAGAAATCCCTGATCGGCATGGTTGTTTCAATCGTTCCAAGTGTTCCCTGCGTATTCGACACATAAATCTTTCTGCCATTGTAATCTCCTACTGCAACGGTCTTCTGGCAGGTCCTGATCATAGGATTCTGCATTTCATAGGTCTGATTCCATATGATTTTGCCTTTTGTGTCAGTACAGCTCATACCATCATTACTGTATGTAAAAAGTGTACCACCAAGATTCATGCTTTTCGCCTCTGATGACCGCTCCCACACATTCTGCTGTATAATCTCGTAATCTGTGTATACCTTATTTTTCCATCCAATATAGGATATGACTGCCACCACTGCCACTGCTGCCAGCACAAAAAGAACTGTGTACAGCTTGAGCTGTCTGTGTCTGGCAAGCATACTGCTCATCGAATCTTTATCCCTGTCAGTCTCATCTTTTTTCTCTGATTTGTTTTTTCCAGCCTTTAACAGGTACTGATCTCTGTTAAAATCCTTTATTTCTGCCATTTATGTACTCCACATAATAATCTTTGTTATAATCCTTTTTAAGGAAGTAAAAGCTTTTGACCATAAAGTATGTTATCAGGGTCTTCTATATTGTTCCATTTACAGATTTCATCCACATGGGAATAATCACCATAGAAAGCAAAGCATATGGTTCTGAGTGTATCACCTTTGCGCACGACATAGTACTGAGGCGTTGTGTCTGCCTGTACCGCCTGTACTTCAGGCTGTGTAACACCTTCCGCACCTGTTTCGGATGACAGATCTGTTGTCACCTCAGGCAGTGTTTCCTCCGAAATTGCCGTTTCTGATGCTGCTTCTGTCGTGCTTACAGTTTCCGACTCTGCTACAGTCTGTGATTCCGGCTGTTGTTCTTCAGACTGCGATTGTGCGTTCTGCCCCATCGTGGCAACTGCCTGTGCCGCATCTGCATTTGCGTCAGGATGGGACCTGTCTTCTGTCACATATGCCAGGCAGTAATCAATACTCGCCTGCATATCCTGCATTTTATTGTAATTGTTTATGGAAATAATACCGTATGCCATAACGCACACGATAAATCCAAAGCAGAGAAAATTCATAACATTCCACATGAAGCTCACTTTGGCTTCCTCGCGATTGTATGCCTGCGCAATCCTTCCAAGTTTTGCTACATCTGTCGCATTGCTTCCCCGGCGCACTTCCTGCTCTGTCAGTAATCCACTCTGCATCTGTTCTGCATTACCAACATTCCTACCTTTGTCCTTATTCAGGTTCCATTCAATGAGGTAATTCTGCATTTCTTCATTCTGGTCATAAAAAATATAGAAATCGTCCAAAATCACCTGCGTATTGTTGAAGGTCAGCTCCAGACGCAACTGATTGTCCTTATTCCGGCTAATGTATGCAGAGCCTATGTATGTACAAGTTGGGAAATATGCATCGTTGAAATGCTGCACTTTTCCGGCTGTGCTGTCTAATGCGGCAGCCCCTGATATAACAAGCCGATACCTGCCATTTTCTTCAATGCATGCTCCATATAATGCAATATCGGGCTGCATGCTTTTTTCGATCTGACAGGTATCGCCTGTTTTCAGTGTTCTGTTATCTGAATTCTTTTCAGAAAGCAGTTTTTTGATAAACGTATGCACATAATCTTCGATATATAGAATATAGATTCCCTCCGGGGTTCCGATTGTGCGCGTGTTTACTGGAATTTGCTTCCTTGTATTAGAGCTGATATTCACTTGCTTGTCCATTTTGACATCACCTTTCATGTATGCTTGCGATCATTTTTTTCACCGCTTATCATAACACGGAAAGGTTGCAAATTCTGTCGAAACAGAGAAGCTATATCAAATTAGTTATAAAATTTATAGATGGTCGTTGTCTTGTATGGTCTGTCCGGTCCATATACAGTATCCGGGAAGTGCGACTGATTGATGGCATCCGGAAAGCATTGTGTTTCCAGACAGAGTCCACTTCGTTTTCCATATGTGGTGCTCTCCTTACCTGTCTGTGGTGCAATACAGTTACCAGCATAGAACTGTATGCCTGGCTGGTCTGTGTATACATCCATCTTTCTGCCTGTTGTCGGTTCTTCAACTGCCGCTACCTTCTGAATGTTTCCGTTGTAACCTTCTATGATAAAGTTATGGTCATAGCCCTGTCCATATTTAAGCTGGATATCGTCGGCATTAATATCCTGTCCGACCGGCTTCATCCTTCTGAAGTCAAAAGGAGAACCTACTACGGGCTTGTAATCTCCCGTAGGAATCAGTCTTTCAAATACAGGTGTATAGTGGAACGCATTGATATACAGTCTGTGACCTTCAATGTTTCCTGCGTTATGTCCTGCCAGATTAAAATAAGAGTGATTTGTCATATTGATGAGTGTCTTCTTGTCACTAATTACATCATATTCAATTTTGAGCTCATTGTCCTCTGTTACAGTGTAAGTCACCTGAACCTTTTTATTTCCTGGAAATCCCATCGTTCCATCAGCATCTTCAAGTGTGAAAACGACGCTGTTGTCCTGCGGGTTTGCATTCCATACTCTCTTGTGGTATCCGTTTGCCTTGTCACTGTGAAGATTATTGGTTCCGTCATTTGCCGCAAGCTGATATGTCACGCCATCGATGGTGAAGGCTGCATTGTCAACGCGGTTTGCGCTTGGTCCTATTGTAGCGCCGAAACAGTCACCATTGATCAGATATCCGTCTACACTGTCATAGCCAAGTACGACGTCTGCCGTCTTGCCTGTCTTATCAGGCACAAACAAATTGACAAGGATCGCGCCGAAATTGGTGATGCCTGCCGCAAAACCCTTGCTGTTCGTGATCGTATATAAGCTAACTTCTGTCCCATCGGTTGTTACACCAAAGCTTTTTGTTGTAATTGCCATCGTTATCTCCTTTATTGTTTTTATCCTTATTTTACAGTTCTGTCCTGCCTTCCAGGGCGCGAAGAAGCGTCATTTCATCGATACACTCCAGATCACCGCCTACCGGAACCCCACTTGCGATTCGTGTCACTTTTACTCCGGTGGGCTTTATGAGCTTGGAGATATACATCGCCGTTGTCTCACCCTCAAGGCTCGAATTTGTGGCTATGATGACCTCCTCGATATCCCCTTCAAGACGTTTGACAAGTTCCTTTAATTTGATATCATTCGGACCGATTCCGAGCATAGGCGAAATGGCTCCATGCAGCACATGATAAACGCCTTCGAATTTTCCTGTCTTCTCATACGCTGCCATATCTCTGATATTTTCAACGACCATGATTGTCTTGTGGTCGCGTGCAGGATTTGCACAGATCGGACAGGTTTCCTTATCCGTCAGTGTATAGCAGGTGTTACAGTAATGTATATTTTTCCTGGCATCTACCATGATCTGTGCAAAACGTTCCACATGTTCCGTGGGCATATTGATCACATGAAGTGCCAGTCTCTGGGCTGATTTGCTCCCAATCCCGGGAAGCTTTGAGAACTGTTCTATGAGCTTGTTAATATATCCGTTATAGAGTTCCATTAGAAAGGAAAGCCTCCACCGAGTCCGCCCAGTCCGCCTGCCATTTTGCCCATCAGTTCATTGTTTGCTTCCTCTGCCTGACGAAGTGCCTCGTTGGTGGCTGCCACGATCATATCCTGAAGTGTCTCGATATCGTCGGGATCTACTGCTTCCTCTGAAAGTGTTACTTTGAGCACTTCCTTTTTACCTGTCACGACAACTTCTACGGCTCCGCCACCTGCTTTTGCGCTAAATTCCTTGGTTTCAAGCTCTTTCTGGCCTTCCTCCATCTGGCGCTGCATGCGCTGTGCCTGTTTCATCAGGTTGTTCATGTTACCCGGCATTGCCATTCCTCCGGGAAATCCTCCTCTTTTTGCCATTGTTATATTTCCTCCTTCTTATGATTCATCTTCATCTTCTATTTCTATTTCCATGTTGATCACTTTTGAAAGGTCAACATAGCTGTCCTCAAACTGACTGCCCTGTGCGATGCTCTGCACCTGAACGGATACCTCTTTTTGTAAAAAGTTGGATATCATGTCCTCCACATGCTTATGATTTTCCTCACCTGTAAGATAATCATAGGCAAGTCCATCTTCGACTACAATCATCAGGCGATTATCTCCCCCGAGGCTGAGCCTTGCATTTTTGAGGTGTGTCTTTAACGGCTGACTTGTCTCTGCCACAATTCCGTGCCAGTTGCTTACGATCTGCTTAATATCGTCCGGTATCGCTTTGGGCAGCTCTACCTTTGGTGCGGAAGCTGTAACCGTCTGTGTTGATTGTATCGCAACCGGGGCTGCCTGCACAACACCTTTTTCAATTTTTTCTTCCAAATCTTTGACGCGTGCGACAACTGCATCGTTTGTCGTCTCCATAGCGGGCTTACAGAGCTTGATCAATGTCATTTCGATGAGGATCCGCTTCTGGGTCGCGTACTTGATCTGCCCCGAAAGTTCTGAAAAGATACGGATGTAACGCATGATCTCCTCGGCATCCATCGTTTCTGCTTCAGACTTTAACCGTACCAGATTGTCACTTGACACGTCGATGACATCTTCGATGTCACTGTCAGAGGTTTTCACAAGCAGAAGGTTTCTGAGGTACCATGTGATATCCGTCACGAACTGGGTAAGCTCACGCCCCTGCATGACAACATCCTCAAGCAGCGAGATGCAGCCTGTAATATCATGGGACTGAATCAGTTCAATCAGCCTTGCAAATACTTCGGTATCGACTGCTCCTAACACGTCAAGGACCTTGTCGTAGGTCAGTTTCTCGCCAAAATGAAAGGCGATG
>JAFOYD010000109.1 GCA_017391545.1 Lachnospiraceae bacterium | reverse complement strand
GAATTTTTATACTTCATGGGAGGAGGCAGATAAATGGCATTGACAGACGAACAGCTTGAGCGATACTCAAGACATATCATATTGAAGGAAATCGGAGCGAAGGGACAGAAAAAGCTCCTGGAAGCAAAGGTGCTGATTATCGGAGCCGGAGGACTTGGCGCACCGGTAGCAATGTATCTGGCAGCAGCAGGTGTGGGCACGATTGGCATCGCAGACGCCGATGAGGTTGATCTGTCAAATCTTCAGAGACAGATCATTCATGGTACGGCAGACATCGGAAAAGCAAAAGTAAAATCAGCAGCAGAGACGATTGCACAGATGAATCCGGATGTAAAAGTGAATACTTACAGAACATTTGTCTCGTCAGAAAACATCAGAGAGCTGATCAGGGATTATGATTTTATCATTGACGGAACAGACAACTTCCCGGCAAAATTCCTGATCAATGACGCATGTGTCATGGAAAAGAAACCATTCAGCCATGCAGGCATTATCCGCTTCAAAGGTCAGCTGATGACGTATGTGCCCGGACAGGGACCATGCTACCGATGTGTATTCAAGAATCCACCGCCAAAGGATGCGGTACCTACCTGTAAACAGGCTGGTGTCGTTGGTGCGATGGGTGGCGTAATCGGAAGCTTACAGGCAATGGAGGCAATCAAGTATATCGTAGGAAAGGGAGAGCTGCTTACAGGAAAGCTTTTGACTTACGATGCGCTCAATCAGGATTTCAGAAAGGTCATGCTTCCAAAGTACAATGGAAAATGCCCCGTGTGTGGTGAGAACCCTACCATTACAGAACTCATCGACTATGAATTGACAGAATGCAAGGGATGATTTTGTAGGCATATGCATTTACTGCATATGCCGTGAGAAAGTGTAGATTAGGAAAACACAAATCCATTTGCGAAGCAAATTATGCATGGATTTGTGTTCGTAACTATGAAGGTACTGAATAGTTACGAGTGTGACATGAAAGGTTAAGATATGGTAACAGTAAATAATGTAGCAAAAGAATTACATATTCTTGAAAACGGAAGTGTCATTGAGCTTGCGAAAAGTGATATCGAAAAAATCCTTTCCCATGCAAGGGAAGGACTTCCTAATGAAGCGTGTGGGCTTCTCGGCGGGGTGATAGAAAATGACATTACTGTCATAAAAGAAGTCTATCTTCTCAAAAATATCGACGAGAGCAGGGAGCATTTTACCATGGATCCTAAAGAGCAGCTTGCGGCAGTGAAGGATATGCGGTCAAAGGGATTAAAACTGATTGGAAACTGGCATTCCCATCCGGAGTCGTTGTCACGCCCTTCGGAGGAGGACAAGAAGCTTGCGCATGATTCTGCTGCTATTTATTTCATCCTTTCCCTGATGGAAGAAAATGCTCCGGTGCTGAATGCATTTGCAATCAAAAATCATACAGAGGTATCATCCTATACGATACAAGTCATATAATGCATCCGTTAGCATATACATAATAAAAAATGTATCAATGGGCGGTATTGTAAATAATGAGAAATATTTATATCGGAGATGTGGGGGTGGCTGTACAGTATTTGCAACTGGCCCTCTCCAGGGCAGGTTATCCGCTCCGGATCAATGGGCAGTTTGACAGAACGACCTGCCAGGCGCTCGGAGCGTTTCTGGGAGATGGCGTAGGCTGCTATGTAGACAGGAAAGCATGGTCACAGCTTCTTCCATATCTTAAAGGTTATACCATACATATTGTCACCGCAGGGGATACCCTGTGGGGCATCGCTGAAACATATGATACACAGGTGTCTGCGATCTTGACGGCAAATCCGTCAGTGGACGTCATGAATTTACAGATAGGAACGCGTTTATACGTTCCTTTTTCTTTTGCGCTTGTAGATGAGAGTGTTCCTTACACGTCAAAGCTGACTGCATATATACTGGAAGGCTTGCAGGTTCGGTATCCGTTTCTGGTGTCAGGCTGCATCGGCAAGAGCGTGATGGGAAAAGAGGTGTGCTATCTGCAGCTTGGGAAAGGAGATATACAAGTCTCTTACAACGCCTGCTTTCATGCAAATGAGTGGATCACGACACCGGTACTGCTAAAGTTTGCAGAGGAATATGCGAGAGCCTACGCAAAGGGAGCGAGGCTTTATGGGGAAGATACAGAAATGCTGTACAACACGTACAGCCTGTATCTGGTGCCTATGGTAAATCCGGATGGTGCAGACCTTGTCAATGGCATGATTCGAAATGAAGACTATATTGAACAGGCAAAGGATATTGCGTCAGACTATCCGTTTATCCCATATCCCAGCGGGTGGAAGGCGAACATCAACGGGACAGACTTAAATCTTCAGTTTCCGGCAGGATGGGAGAATGCACGTGAGATCAAATTTGCGCAGGGCTTTACTTCGCCAGCTCCAAGGGATTATGTGGGTGAGGCACCGCTTTCTGCTGTGGAGAGCGCCAACATGTATCATTTTACCATATCTCACGACTTCAGGCTGATTCTGGCATACCATACACAGGGTGAGGTGATCTATTGGAAATACCTTGACTATGAACCGGAAAAATCCAGACAGATCGCGGAGTATTTTGCCAAAGTCAGTGGCTACACGATCGAGGAGACGCCCTATGCATCAGGATATGCCGGATACAAGGACTGGTTCATTGAACACTATGACCGTCCTGGCTACACGATCGAGGCAGGACTTGGGGAGAACCCTCTTGATATGAGCCAGTTTACAAAGATTTATGATGATAACAAGCTGATTCTCTTAGGAGGTATGACGCAGATATAATTTTTCATAAAAACCCCATAAAATCCCAAAGCCTGTTTCGTAGCATATATATCAGACACGAAACAGGCTTTTTCTTTTGCTTTACAGGAAATTGCAAAAGAGGGATTGAGCCACTACCACGATGAGAAGGGATGGGAAGATTATGAAAAAGAAGAGAATAGGAGCATTATTACTTGGTTTTGTTGTGACAGCTGTGTCACTATCAGGCTGTGGTGCAAAAATGGATGCGCAGAGTGCAGTTGGGCAAAGTACAACTGCGGAACCATCTGCATTGGTAACAGAAGATTCTATTTGTGAAGATGTGGCAATATCTTATGATGCCACACTAATGGAACCTTGTGAAAGTGTTAATTCATCAGGAAGTATACAATACGGAAAAAACAGTGTAGATGAAATACCGGCAGAAAATTGGAATACGGAAGAGTATGATGCAATTGAAGAACCTGGGTATGTGGCTGTTGCAAACAACCCGTTATCAACGTTTTCAGCAGATGTAGATACAGCGGCATACAGCAACTTAAGGCGAATGATCGAGGATGGATATACGCTTGATGAGATTCCCAAAGGAGCTGTCCGCATTGAAGAAATGCTCAATTATTTTACCTATGATTATCAGCTTCCAAAGAAAGGGGAACCCTTTGGTGTCACGACAGTGCTTGGGGACTGTCCTTGGAATGAGGATGCAAAGCTTTTACAGATTGGCTTAAAAACAGAGGAGATTGACTTTAGTGAGGCACCGGATTCCAATCTTGTCTTTCTGATTGATGTGTCAGGCTCGATGTATGCGGAGGATAAGCTGCCGCTTTTACAGAAATCATTTTCGATGCTTGTAAATGAGCTTACCGAGAAGGATACCGTGTCAATTGTCACTTACGCAGGTTCTGATGAAGTGATTCTGCAAGGCGCAAGTGGAGATGACAAGGAAGCGATTATCGGTGCACTTGATTCTCTTGAGGCAAGCGGTTCTACCAACGGTGCAGACGGTATTGAGACAGCGTATGAGCTTGCGGAGAAGTACTTTATAAAGGGTGGTAATAACCGTGTGATCCTTGCCACAGATGGTGACTTAAATGTCGGTGTAAGTTCTGAGAGTGAATTGAAGGAGCTTGTTACAGAAAAGAGGGAGTCAGGTATTTATTTATCTGTTCTTGGATTTGGTACGGGAAATATCAAGGATAACAAGATGGAGACACTTGCGGACAACGGAAACGGCAATTATGCCTATATTGATTCCGTAGCAGAGGCAAAAAAAGTACTCGTTGATGAGATGGGTGCTACGCTTGTAACTGTGGCAAAGGACGTAAAGCTCCAGGTCGAGTTCAACCCTGCCTATGTTAAGGGATACAGACTTCTCGGATATGAGAACAGGACACTTGCCACAGAAGATTTTGATGATGATAAAAAGGATGCAGGTGAGATTGGAGCAGGTCATATGGTGACAGCACTTTATGAAATCATTCCTGCTGATTCAAAGCAGAAGATATCTGAGACGGAACTCAAATACCAGGACAACAAGACAAACGAAGGTGTTGAAAACGGAGAATGGCTCAATCTCAAAATCCGTTACAAAGAGCCGGATGGTGACGAGAGTATCTTAAAGGAGTATCCTGTATCAGAGGACTGCTACAGCAAAAAGCCAAACGAGGACTTCTGTTTTGCGGCAGCGGTGGCAGAATTTGGACTGATCATTAGAGACAGCGAATACAAAGGCGATGCATCCTTTGAGAATGTGCGCGAACTTCTGAAAAACGTAGATACAGATGATGACGACTATAAGGATGAGTTTGTCTACCTCGTAAAGAAACTGCAAAAGACACAGGGGTAGGCTGAGGAGAAGAGGACACACTTTTATCACAATTTCAACAAATTTTTATCACATATCCAACATACAATGAATCATGAGGCTATTTTGGACAGCATCATAAAAAGGTCGCAACCGTTTATTGAGGCGGATTCAGTCAGGCGGTGGTGACGGGGTTTGGAGGAGATTAGCGTGATAGAAGTAGAGAAGCTTACCAAAAAATATGGTGATCATGTGGCGGTCGACAATCTGTCTTTTCGCGTGGAACGGGGAATGATCTATGGATTCCTTGGTCCCAACGGAGCAGGCAAAAGTACCACCATGAACATGATGACAGGCTACATAGCAGCAACAAGCGGAACTGTGAAAATTAACGGATATGATATTCTGAAAAATCCGGAGCAGGCGAAAAAGAGCATCGGTTATCTGCCGGAGTTACCGCCCGTTTATCAGGATATGACAGTGTATGAGTACCTGAAATTTGTCGCAGAGCTCAAGAAAGTAAAAAGGAGTGAACAGAAAGCACAGATTGAGGATGTCATGGCACAGACAAGGATTGAGGATGTGCAGAACAGGCTGATCAAGAACTTGTCCAAAGGCTATAAGCAGCGTGTGGGGCTGGCACAGGCAATCATCGGATATCCGGAGGTCCTGATACTGGATGAGCCTACGGTCGGTCTTGATCCGAAGCAGATCATAGAAATCAGGGAGCTGATCAGGGAGCTTGCAAAGAAACATACCATTATCTTAAGCTCCCATATTTTGTCAGAGGTCAGTGCAGTCTGTGACCACATTATGATTATCTCCAAAGGAAAGCTGGTCGCAAGCGATACTCCGGAGGGACTGGTGACAAGACTAAAAGGCGGCAGGCAGCTGATGATGTCCGTACAGGGCGAACAGTCTGAACTGGAAGAAATTTTGCAGAGCATCGGACAGATTAAGGATTATTCGATACAGCCATCAAAGGCACAAGGATGTGTCAGTGCAATCATCAGGACACAGGAGCAGGATGATATCAGGGTTGAGCTGTTCCATCGACTTGCAGCAGCAGATCTGCCGATTATGGAATTGAGTCTGTCTGAAAAATCATTGGAGGATGTATTCTTAGAGTTGACGGGCGAGGAGGAGACAACACATGAAAGCGATATTTAAGAGAGAATTTTTGTCCTATATCCATTCGGTCGTAGGATTTCTGTTTATGGCAGTCACCGTATTTTTCTTCGGACTGTATGCTGCAGTGTACAATCTGTCCTCTGGCTACCCATATGTTTCGTATACACTGAGTACGATTCTGTTCCTGTTTTTGCTGTCGATTCCGATTCTGTCCATGAGAATCCTTGCTGATGAGCGAAAGCAGAAGACAGACCAGCTCATTTTGACAGCACCGATTTCAGTCGGGAAAATCGTCGTTGGAAAATACCTTGCGATGGCAGCAGTATTTCTGATTCCGGTGGCAGGCATCTGCGTATTTCCGCTTTTTCTGCAGACCTTCGGAACGGTGCCACTTGCTGAGTCCTACGCGGCGATACTGGCATTTACCCTGTATGGACTGACCTGCATGGCAGTCGGAATCTTTGTATCAAGCCTTACGGAAAGTCAGGTGATTGCGGCAGTCCTGTCATTTGCTATTTTGTTCCTGACCTATATGATGCAAGGGATTGAGAGCCTGATCTCCCAGAGTGGAAACTTTGTGACGAAAATTCTGAGTGCGTTTGATTTCCAGACTAGGTTTAGCAGCATGGTAAACGGAATTCTGGATCTGACAAGTATTGTGTATTTTGTGAGCGTGATTGTCCTGCTTCTTTTCCTGACGACACAGTCCATCCAGAAAAGGCGCTACAGCGTATCCGTGCACAATATTTCCATGGGGGCATACAGCTCCATAACCATTGTGATTGGTATTGCGCTGACCGTTGTGGTAAACCTGATTGCAGCAAAAATTCCTACGAAATATACCAATATTGATATTACCTCCAATCAGCTTTACACCATCACGGATCAGACAAAAGAGATGCTTGGAACTTTGGAGGATGATGTGACGATCTATGTGATCAGTTCCGAAAAAGATGCAGATACAACGCTTACACAGACACTCAAATGCTATGAAGAGGAATCTGCACATATCAAAGTGGAGTACATTGACCCGCTGGTAAATCCGCAGTTTGCAAGCAGTTATACGACCTCTTCGATATCGCAGAACAGTCTGATCGTGGAGACACAGAAACGTTACAAGGTCATTTCCTACAGTGATATTTATGAAACGGAAATTGATTATTCCACCTATTCACAGAACGTGACGGGATATGACGGTGAAGGACAGCTTACAAGTGCTATTTTCTACTGTACAAATGATGATATGCCCAAGGTCTACATGATTGCCGGACATAATGAGTATAGTCTGGATAACGGATTTCTTACCGCTTTGGAGAAGGAGAATATTGAGTATGAGACCATCAGCCTGATGGAGTATGATGCAGTGCCGGATGATGCCCAGTGCCTGATCATTCATGCACCGGAAAAAGATTTCTCAGAGGATGATGCCAATAAAGTGATTGATTATCTGAATAAAGGTGGCAAGGCGTTGATCACCGCAGAATATGTGGATGCACAGATGCCGAATTTTGAGAGAATCCTTTCAGAGTTCGGATTGGCGATTCAGAAAGGATATGCTGTGGACAACAATCCGGAAAATTACTATCAGTCACCGATCTGGCTTCTGCCAAATGTTGAATACAGTGAGGAAACCAATGGACTGACAGGAAGTCATACATATGTGATGGCACCGTATGCGCAGGGAATTGCCGTACCGGAGACAGAAGTTGATAACATGACATATACGAAGCTTCTGACGACCTCAGACAATTCTCTGGTAAAGACTGACGTGAAGAATGCCACATCGTATGAGCTGATTGATGGTGACATTGCGGGTCCTGTGTGCATCGGTGTGAAAGCAGAAAAGGCTTTTGAGGACAACTCAGCAGTGCTGTATGTGTTCTCCTGTGCACAGCTCTTTACAGACAATATCGACAGTGCAGTAGCAGGCAACAATAAGACTTTGTTCACCAATATGATGAGTACAGTGGCTTCTCACGAGGTCAGTGTGTCCGTTCCAGTCAAGAGCTATGACCTGGAGAGACTGACAGTTTCTGCAAGTGATGTTATTTTCTTTGAAATCATTGTCGTCATTCTGATTCCGCTCGGACTGTTGATTGCAGGATTTGTAATCTGGCTTACGCGAAGAAAGTTGTAAAGAGGTGAGAGGATGGAAAAACAGAAAAAGCAACTAATCGGACTTCTTGCGGTGCTGATTGTGGCAGTGATTGCTTTTGTTGTCATCTCGAAGCTCCCGGATGGAGAAGAATCAGAGGACAAGGAAAGCTATGCGGTGACCACGCTGGATACAGACGCAGTGATAAAGCTTGTCTATACCAATGAAAGTGGAACAATCTCCCTGACAAAAAGTGGGAGCGACTGGATCTGCGAGGAAGACAAAGGCGTAGACATTGACGAGGATACAGTAAATAACATGGTAAGCATGGTCGCATCCCTGACATCAGAAAACAAGCTGGAAAATGTTACGGATGTCAGTCAGTATGGTCTGGATAATCCCACATTGAAGATTCTGATCTCAGACGGATCCGATTCGTATACGATCTTCGTTGGTGATTACAATGAGACTACGTATACTTACTATCTGTGTCTCGAGAGTGATATGAGCACCGTGTATACCACGCAGTCTGGCACAATCTCAGACTTCCAAAACAATACGCTCACGGAGCTAACGGCTGAGGAGGAGACACAGACTGACGCGGAAACTGCGGTGGAGGAGACAGCACAAACACAGACCACCACAGAAGCGGAGGAAGAATAAAATGATGCAGTGTTCTGTAAATGAAGAAATACAGAACACTGCTTTTTTATGCTTTAATTTAGAGAATAATAGTTTTATAATCGGGACAAATATACCATAAAAATAAAAAATTTAGTTTCATCCAGGGATATTTTGGAAATCTATGCGTCTAATCTATGTAATAAAAATTGCCAGCCGGCTAAAAAGGAGATGTTAAAGTGACCAAAGAGCAATTAGGAACGTTGATTCTCGATTCAGAGAGGCAATTGTATTCTACTGCCAAAACAATGTTATTTAGCGATCAGGATTGTGCTGATGCTATTCAGGAGACGATTGTCAAGGCATTTTCAAAGATTGATACTTTAAGAAATGACAAATATGCTAAGACGTGGTTGATTCGCATACTGATCAATGAATGCCATACCATTTTAAGAAAGTCAAGTAAACTGGTTTCTCTGGAAGGTATGAGCGAAAGGACAGACATAGAGGCAGATAAGACAACTGACTACAGCGACTTGTACAGGGCTGTAAATTCTTTGAAAGAGGAATTACGATTACCGGTTATCTTGTACTATATCGAGGATTTCAACATAAAAGAGATTGCACGGATTCTTGAGGTAACCGAGGGAGCAGTTCAAAAAAGACTTGCCAGGGCACGGGGAAAACTTAAGTGCGATTTACAGGAAAGTGAGGCGATGATATGAGGTTAGAAGATCTGAAAAATGATATTCCTGAAACTCCGGAGTTTATTCACATGATGATTAAAAGCGAAGTAAAAAAACAGCTTCAGGACACGAAAGAGGTTAAAATGCAGACAAGAAGAGCAAAAAAATGGACAGGTGCCCGAGTGGCAGCAGCAGTAGTTGTATGTGTATTGGCTACATCAACCGTATCTTATGCAGGTGTAAAATTGTATCATATGTTTTTGAAAAAACAAGGAACCTACAGTACCATTACAGAGATCAAGTTAGATGGTAGCACTGAGAAAATTAATCTTCCTGAAAAAATCCATGATATCGATATCTCTGTAGGATATATTCCAGAAGGCATGGAATGGACCGATGAATCGCATCTGCAATATCCTGAACATAATCTGACTGGAGGATTCAGCTTTGCATCTGTGCTTTTAGACGATGATGATCTGGATAAAGTAATGCAGGATCAGGATGTTGTTGACAGTGAGGAAAGAACTTTTGGGAATTATGAAGGTGTATACCTTAAATATAATGACCTCGCAGAGGATGGAACTTTTAATCAAAGGATTTACCTTCTTTGTCCAGATGTATATCGTGTAATTACTGTTTATATCGGTGATGATATTTCAAAAGAGGATGCCATAAAAGTGGTCGAAAACCTTGTGGTCACTGAAAATGATACTGTGATTGAAACAGCGGGCTTATATACGTGGAGTGAAATGGTTTCACCCGAAGAAGCATTAGGAGAAGAGTTACTTAATTCTATAGAAGATGATAAACTGCCTGTACATCAGATTGGTGAAGCGTTCAACGTGTCAGCATCGGGAGAGGACAGCGATGGCAACTATATTATAGAAGATAGGATTTCGGTTCGTGTTGATTCCGTTCAGGTAGCGGATAATCTGCAGTTGCTTGACCAGAATATTTTACCGGAAGAATGGATTGATGCAGTTGGAGCTGATGGGAAATTAGCAAATAATACACTGTCTTATATTAAGTCTGGAGATGGTGTTGATACCGTGGATGAGATTGTAAAAACAGAAAGCGTGAAACAAAAGCTTGTCTATGCGACAGTCACCTATACAAATACTTCCGATGAAGAAATTTATCATATGCTTTATCTTGGCACATTGATGTTAATGAACCATGAAGATGGAATGTATCAGATCTATATGCCGGAAGAACAGTCTGGTGATGACTACGATTATGTCATCTGGGATGGCGTTGCACGGACTGCAGAAATGAGATACAACAGTGTATCTGAGGATTATGGAAATGGAGGAAACTATATTTCTTCTTTAAAGCCAGGCGAGAGTATACAGGTGAATATGGCATGGATTGTGAATGAGAATGACTTGGATCATATGTATCTTAATCTTGACGGTGGTGGAGCGGCATATGAATTCTCAGACTGGGTGCTAAAAACAGGAGTGGTGGACATCCGTCAGTAATGAAAATTGGCTATTAGTCCAATAAATTTATGCAGTGTTCTGTAAATGAAGAAATACAGAACACTGCTTTTTATTTATTAGCTTCCATAAGACGAGAAAATGGTCATTTGGTGCAGTGAATTAATGATATGGGATTTTTTTCCGATATAATAATCAACAGTCTTTACATGCTGTTTAAAAGAAAAATTTTCAAAAAAATGAGCCGCTCGGACCTTTCTGGAGAGCGGTGCGGTTGTGACTGACAGAGCAACTGCGGAAAGGAGTAAAAATGAGTATAGGAGCAGTAGGATACAGTACAGATTTTTATCGTGCTGGCTATCGTAAGAACAGTTCAAACGATTCAGCTTTAAAGTTTACGACAATGGGTTCTGCAACACAAGAGACTACATCGTCTAACAATGGAAAAACAATTGGTGTTACAACAGCAGGGAATACAGGATTGTTAGCAAAATATGCTGACTCTTC
>JAFOYD010000108.1 GCA_017391545.1 Lachnospiraceae bacterium | reverse complement strand
TACGTAATCTAATTCTTCAGGATCACAGTTTGTATCAGCGATACCTACTAAAGGAATTCCCAATGAATGAGCTTCCTGAATACAAATTCTCTCCTTACGTGGGTCAACAACAAAGATCATATCAGGTGCGCCACCCATCTCTTTGATACCACCTAAGTTCTTCTGAAGCTTATCCATTTCTTTCTTAATCTGGATAACTTCCTTCTTAGGAAGAACATCAAATGTTCCGTCTTCTGCCATTGTCTCAATAGCCTTTAATCTTGCGATTCTGCTTCTGATTGTCTTGAAGTTTGTAAGCATACCGCCTAACCATCTCTCATTTACATAGAACATTCCACAACGCTCTGCCTCTGTACGAACAGCATCCTGAGCCTGTTTCTTTGTTCCAACGAAAAGAATTGTACCACCCTGTGCTGCGATGTCAGCTACAGCCTTGTAAGCCTCATCAACCTTGCCTACAGACTTCTGTAAGTCGATGATATAGATACCATTTCTCTCTGTGAAGATGTAAGGAGCCATCTTAGGGTTCCATCTTCTTGTCTGATGTCCAAAATGAACACCTGCCTCTAATAACTGCTTCATTGAAATAACGCTCATATCTTACCTCCATTTTCTGCGGAATGACCGCGCTTCCGTCTGCGTCATCTCTGCGGGCTACCGCAAGCGTCAATGGCATGGACCGCAAATCAACAGACGTGAATACTGTAATAATTTGTTTTGTCCGGCTGCAATACCCGAATACAGCCGAACATTAGCATCATAACATAAAAAGACCTCCTTTGCAAGAGGTCTTCGAAATTTTAATTTATAATTTTTATTTACTTGTGAGTTTTTCCGCGATTTCCTGCCAGCTATCCGTCGCATAAATGATCTTTGTACCAGTACTGATCTTTTTATCATACCCGTGCTGCATCAGAAAGGCATCATATTCAGCAGCATTTTCAATCAGACCGGCATTGTAAAGCTTTCTTGAAACAGTTCCGGAGTCATCACCCTTCGAAATGACAATCTGGATTCCATCCCCTGTGTTGGATGGTTCATCTGATGGCGTAACAATTACGACTGCTTCTGTCGACGGCTCCTGCTGCTCTGCTGATGTCGCCTGCTCCACCGTTTCTGCAGTCTGCGTCGTGGCATCTTCCAAAGTCTCCTCAACTGGTGATTCCTGCTGCTCTGTCGATGCATGCTCTGCGTCGATCGCCGCATCCAGCACAGAAGAAATCTCCGACTCGACATCTTCATCTCTCAAAATAACAGGCTCTGTCGTTTCACTGATCGTCGATGACTCTGTGTCTTCTTCCGAGTTTTCTGTCTCACCGGTCACCACAGGCTCCTCGCCAAGTCCATATTCTTTTAACACCTGTACTCTTGCATCTGCCACTGCATTTCTGCTGTAGGCTCCCATGACCGCTGCCGTAATGATGATTCCAAGTCCGAGGCCTCTTAACATATATTTTAACTTCATTTATACAGCCCCCTTGAACAGATTGATGACAAGCTTTACCTCTCCTACGCCAAGTCCAAGTTCCTTTGCGATGTCTACATTGGAAAGTCCCTCCTTATGAAGCCGGAGTATCCTGTCATTATTATTTTCACCAAATTCATCAGCCGGAGCATTTTCAATAACATCGTCCTGCTGTTTCATCATGCTTACCGTATTTTCCAGAGCTGCTGCCTGCGCCTGTTTCTTTTCAGGTCTCTCCACATGAGGTGCCTGCTCTGCAAAGGAATAGACCTCCACTGGTCTGATATCCGCAGGTTTTACATCAACCACCTTCATGTCTTCCGGTCTTGAACCAAGCGTCTGCAGGTCAACTGCACTGACCTGACTTACATTCGCATTCTCTGATACCGGCTTCATGTCGTTGGATGACACGATATCAGCTGATAATATTTCCACACTTTTTACAACCAGCGGTCTTAACTCTGCCGGCTTGTCATTTGCTGTCTTTTCCGCATCAGGCTTACTACTTTGATCCAATTTACCTGCACCCGGATTGATTGCAAGCGATTTCATATCCATGGATCGCAGATCGACCTGGCGATGCCCTATCATCTCCTGCTGCATAGGAAGAATCAGTCGTGCCATCTGGCGACGGGCATACTCCTTCTCCCGTGCTTCCTTGTCCTGTGATGCACGCTCAAGGGCTTCTTTTCTCTTTGCCTCTTCCTTTTGTTCTGCCTCTTTTTCAAGCTGCTCTCTTGCCTTCGCTTCTGCGTCTTCCTTTGCCTTTGCTGCAAGCGCCAGGGCTGCTGCATTTGCAGCCTCCTCAGCCTCCCTCGCAGTCTTGTCGACATGCTTTACCGTTTCCTTCAGATTATTGTGTTTATCGTTCAGCATGTCATAGAGAAACATGACCTCCTGATGCGACTTGTTGATGTCTGCAAGGACAGTCTCAGAATACTCGCTGATTGCCATGATCTTTTCATTGGATATTCGCTCAGATGCACGCTCTGTTTTTTCTACGGCATATTCCAATGTCTCATCCACGACCTCAGCGACACGCTCCTTTGCATCGCCCATTTCTTTATTAATCACACTTCTGATGAGTTCCACATCAATCTGCTGTCCTTCATCTTCCTCCTCTGATTTTCCCTTAATCAGGAAGCTTCCTGCAAAAGCACCAACTCCAAAAACGATCAGTGCTACTTCTAACCAATTCATCTGTTACCAAACCTTTCCCATATGTAATCCTGTGATCCGATCCACGCATAGTATGTATCAAATCAGATTTTTATGTCAAATCCACCTTCAGGCTTTGTGACGACTCTTCCATCACCCTGTATTTTTTTCCGCTTTTTTCCTCCATCTCCGGAATACTCATTGTGCCCTTTTTCTTTCGCATCGAAGCGTTCCTCCTTAAACAGGGCCTCATCTGCATGAACCACCTGCTTCGCTTTCTGCTGCTCTTTTTTCTCTTCCTGAACCTGTATATTGCCCTGATCTACCATGCCTTTCTCTACCTGCTTTACCTGATTATGCAGGACATTGTCGGTCTGCTGTATGCTGGCATTGAGCAATATGGGACTGATTGCCATGTTAACTCCTCCCCTCGAAAGCCTGATTTCTGTATAGTTTACATATCTAGGCTATATACCGATTTATTTTAATATATTTTAATTAAAAAGGCAATAGCCCCTACAAATTTGTAGAGGCTATATCTGCACCTTTTTTAATCAGGCGGCAAAATGTATATTCGTTTTTAACAGTCATTGATGCTCCCGAAATGCTTACCACAACACCCTGATACATTGTTCCCTTAATGTCAATATGCGCGTTATCTCCGCCCTTTAACATGGAATCTAAACGTTCAATTTCCTTCAGTTCATTCTGAATCTGTGTCTGCGTATCGGCAATCGTGACTTGAAGCATCTTCGCATTTTTAAGCTGTTCCGGCGTCAGTTTCGCACCTGCTTTTAGCTTTACCATGGTACCTTCAAGTACCTTTTTCATCTGTTGAATTGCCTTTGACTTTTCCCCGACGCTCTTTTGAAGCTCTGCAAGCCTTTTCTTTGCCTCCGGATCGGTACCCACTTCAATGATGGTCGATACACCCATTGGAGATCCTGCATTCTTTACGTTGACAGCGCTCTTTGCGATTGTTCTGCCACCCGTAATCAGTCCCTTTCCAGCCTCAGCATTCACTTCTGTACCTGCAACGACCTTCGCATTCAGAATCTGCTCTGCTTCTATGAAGCCTTCGGCCTCCACCTCGGCAGCAGAGATAAATTTGGCAATGATATTTCCTCCTGCCTTGAGTCTGCCTTTATTCTGCCCATGCATTCCCCTGGCAATGACAATGTCTCCTCCTGCCTCAATCGTAGCACCTTCCACAACTCCCTGCACAAAGACATTTCCATCCGTCTTTACGCTGAAGTTCTCGCAGACATTTCCTTTGACCTCCACATTTCCATGATATTCGATATTTCCTGTCGCCGTACTTACGTCTTCCACACTGTATACATCTGAAACGAACACGGTATCATCGACCAGTGACACATGTCCATCCACCATACTCAGCAGCTGCAGTCCATCTTTGGATATCTCAAGATTTCTTCCATGTGCAAAGGTTGCCTTTTTTACCTCCCTTGCAGGTGTGACAGTACCATATACATCAATTCCTGCCTCACCTCGTTCTTCAGGGATGATCTCTGCAAGCAGCTGTCCCTGTATGCAATGGTGCAACATATTTAATTTAAAGAAATCCACACTTCCGTCTTCTTTTAGCTCAGGCCTCATATTGTTGTTGGTATCAAAGTGATATACAATAGAAGCATCACGTCCGGGCGTTGGAAGCTTTCCTTTTGCAATGATGATATCCGTACAATACTGTCTGTTCTCGAGCGCATCTTTGATTGCCTCTTCGTCGATTCCCGCTCTGATCTTTGCATCGCCAAGCAATTCCATAATATGCGCTTTACTAGTCGGTAGTCCGTCTTTACTTGGCGGATACATCCTCATTGTTGCTGTCATCTTGTCCTCTGATACCTTAATGCTGCATTTTTCATCTACCGGCGGTATCTTCATCGGAGTCAAAAAAAGGACAATCTCCTCCTCACCCAATGAATAAAGTGCAGAATTGATTGCCATCGTATCATAGGGTACACCGATTCTGTCAAGATACTCTTTTAATTCAGTCACTCGTATCTTTTCGCCCTCTCCGACAGGCGGTGAGAGAATCAGACTAACCCCTTTTTCATTCACCTGTACTTGAAAATATCCGTTCATATGAGTCTTACCTCCACTGACCAATATTTCTATGAATCCAATATACCTATATAATTTCCCATTTTTGTTTTCATTTTTTGTAATGCTTTTGTATGAAGCTGCGATACCCTTGACTCAGATACCTCAAGAACTCTGCTGATTTCTTTTAAAGTAAGCTCCTCGTAATAATACAGAAGGATTACTTTTTTCTCTTTATCTGTCAAAAGTTCAAGCGCTTCCGTAAGCATCTCCTTTAGTTCACTCTTTTCGATAACACGCTCCGGCGTATCGAATCCTGAACTGCTGCTTTTTTCCGATGAAATATCATTTCCCTGCTCAACATATTCATTTAGGGATATCACATTATCAGCCTTTACCTGATTCATCCAGTCAAGAAACTCATCTTCACTGATTCCAATATGTGCTGCGATTTCAGCGTCTGTCGACGGTCTCCCCAGGCGCTGCTCCAGTTCCTTCATCGCAGTATCGATCTGCTTCTGACGCTGTCTGATGGTACGTGGTATCCAGTCCATCTTCCTGATCTGATCCAGTATTGCCCCACGTATACGAAGACTGGCATAAGTCTCGAACTTAACTTCCTTACCCATATCAAATTTATCAATGGCATCAATCAGTCCAAATACGCCATAGCTTACCAAATCCTCATATTCTACATTATAGCCAAGATACATACTGAGACGTCCTGCTACAACTTTCACTAATGGTGCATATTCCAAAATGAGTTTTTCTCTTAAATCTGGTGTCTTTAGTCTAGCATAATCCTCCCAAAGTCTTTTGCGTGCTGCTTCGTTCATGTTATTCCCCCGTTATGCAATGTTGTCAGTATATTTATTACCCTTCGCTCTCCTCATAAGCGTCATACGCATCATCCTGTATTTCTTCAGTGGTGTCCTCAGCAATGTATTCCCCAAGTTCTTCATCAGAATATCCTTCTTCATCAATACCTGCCTCTGTGCCAGCATATTCTGCACCTTCCACCTGTTCATCATCTGAAAAGGCAACGACACTTCCGGTGAGATCTCCATTTTTTTTGGCATCCAATATCATTCTGTCAAGATCCTCGGAAGGAATGATCCGGGGCTTGATCGACGCATAGAGATATCTGGCGATATCGCCAAGAATATAAAATACCACTAGCACGATCAGCAGTCCCCACAACATCCTTGTAAATTCAAATCCCCTTACATACATGATGACTGACGCTATCGCACCTGCCAAAAGCATAAAGAACGGTGTAATAAGTCTTGTCTTATCTTCCATTTTCTTATCCCCTTATACACATACCTATATTATATTTTCTTCTCAGGCTTTCCTGCTGAACGGATCAAAAGTTCACCCGTCTCAGGATAAAATACAATGGTACGACCATAATTCAGTCCTGTGTCCTGAGCTCTGAGTGGTATGCCAAGTTCCCTTAGCTTTTTCTTGCTTGCCTCGACATTTCTCTCTCCTACACGCACCATATCCGATTTGTTCTGGAATGCAAACATCTGCGCTCCGCCTGCTATCTTAGCTTCAAATCTTGCCTTATTGCCACCCATGGCAACAAGCTTTTTCACAAGATCCTCGATGCCTGTATCCGCAAATTTCGCTCTGTTAGAGTTATTCTCGATCTGCGTACTGTCAGGCAGCATGGCATGTACCATTCCACCAACCTTTGCAATCGGATCCCTTATGCATACTCCTACACACGAACCAAGTCCCAAAGTAGTGATACCATCAGGGCTTTTACACACATTCAGGTCTGCCATTCCTACTTTTATGATAATTGCCATAGTCTGTTATGCCCCTTCTCTGTATGAGTGCTCCACATATATAAATACATATGGCTAAATTGACAGTCCAAGCGCTCTCAGCATCTTTGAATATGACTCAAGGTCCGGCATAAGTATAAAATATCCGTTCAGATCCACATCATCTGTGAACACTGTCTGAATAAGCAATATCTGATCACCCATAATACCAAATTCAATCGCTGGGACACTGAGTATTGCATTAAGCATATCAATACTCAAATCAGGAACTGATGGAAGCATTTTGAGATTCGTCATCTGTGCCAGTGAATTCAGATAAGCACCTGTAATAATATTTCCAATCTCTTTCATTGCAGAGATTTCAATCTCGTTAAATTCTCCGTCTGACGGTGGTGTTCCCATAAGTTTTGACACAAGCGTCCTTCCTGCATTCTGCTCAAGGATAAACATAATGCTGCCTGTAATATCTCCTTCAACAGCCAGATAAATTCCGACAACAATCTGTTCTTCTCCGCCCATGACCTCGCCGACATCCTTAAAGTCCAAGAGTCGTACCTGCGGAACCTTCATATCCACCTTTGTCTGAAGCATCTGGGCAAGCGCTGTAGTTGCATTGCCTGCCCCGATGTTTCCTAGCTCCTTTAACACGTCATAATATTCTGTCGTAACTCTCTCGAAACTAATGTTATCTGCCATGATAAATTCTAATTCCTTCCTTTATCAAAAGTCGTAATCGTGTTATGCATCAACAACCTCTGCAAGTACTGAAGTAATATCCAACAAAGAAATTAACTTTCCATCTGATTTACCAACACCGGAAAGGAATCGTTCCTTGTCATCTTTCTCATAGCCCATTCTCTCAATGTGCTCTTCATCAAGTGTTACTACTTCTTTGACCTCATCCACCAACACACCGATCGACTCATGCTGTTCAAGCGTGAGAATAATGATACGTGTCTTTTTGGAAATAACATCTTCCGGAAGTCCCATTTTTAATCGGAGACTAATTGTTGGAATAACTACACCACGCACATTAATTACACCTTTGATATAGTTTGAAACCTTTGGTACTCTTGTGATCTTTGTCATTCTGATGATATTTGATATGTACTTGATGTCGATACCATACTGTTCTCCACCAAGCTGTGTCACAATATACTGCGTTGTATCATGTTCTACAGGACGATTCAGTATCTCATTTCGCTTCTGTTCGTCCATTACTTTTATTTCATCCATGTTCTATGACCTGCCTTTCCTTTTATCTTAAAAAGATCTAAAACAATGCATTGGTATCAAGGATCAGCGCTACCTCACCATTACCTAAGATCGTCGCTCCACTGATTATCTTTGGCACCTTAATATATTTGCCCATGGACTTGATAACAACTTCCTGCTGTCCGATAAGCTCATCTACTACTAATCCTGCAAGCTTGTCACCCTTCTTAACAATAATAACTGTAAGATTCTTGTCCTCTTCATCAGCTCTTGGCTCCATATCAAGCACCTTATTGAGTCTGATAATTGGAATGACTGTACCACGAATATGAATCACTTCTTTTGCCTGTACAAGCTTGATGTCATCAGGGGAAACGTCCTCAATCGTCTGAATCGATCCCAGTGCGATCGCATATTTTTCATCTCCGACAACAACCATGAGTGCCTGAATGATAGCAAGTGTAAGTGGAAGTCTGATAATCCATGAAGAACCTTCACCAAAGCGGTTCTTAACTTCGACTTCACCACTTAAAGATTCAATCTTTGATTTTACGACATCAAGACCAACGCCTCGTCCGGAAACATCTGATACCTTTTTGGCAGTAGAGAAGCTTGGTAAAAACAGCAGATCTATGATTTCCTTGTCTGACATCGTATCAGCCTGTTCAGGAGTAATCGTTCCTCTCTCAATTGCTTTATTCTTAACAGCCTCTACATTGATACCGGCACCATCATCCCTTACCTCGATTACGACATTATTACCATCCTGATAAGCATCAAGGAAAATCGATCCAACTTCCGGTTTACCATTTGCAACTCTGACATCATTTGGTTCAAGACCATGGTCAGCAGAGTTTCTGAGCATATGCATCAGAGGATCGCCGATTTCATCGACCACAGTACGGTCAAGCTCTGTATCCTCACCCGTCATATACAGCTCCATCTTCTTTCCAAGCTTCTTTGACAAGTCTCTGATCATACGTGGGAATTTTGCAACAACGCTCTCGATCGGAACCATTCGAACCTTCATAACGGACTCATGAAGATTTGTCGTAACACTTTCAAGATATTCAATCTGCTCATTTACTGAGCCGTTATCTCCCTTGCTGCCGTCAGATGCCGTTGCTGAAATCAGTGAGTTCTTGGCAATAATCAGCTCGCTGACTAAGTTCATCAGGTTGTCCAGCTTTTCAATGTCGACTCTGACCGTTCTATTTACAACAGGTTTTGCAGCTGGTTTTGCTGCCGGTTTGTTTGCCGCTGCTGGAGCTGCTGGAGCTGCTGGAGCCGGTGCCGCTGCCGGAGCTGCTGCAGTCTTTTTCTCTTCTGCCGGTTTTTCCTCTGTTTTTTCCGGCTCTGCTGCCTTTTCCGGTTCTGCTGCCGGAAGTACATATTCATCACAGAATACTTCTTCAATCTCCGATACGCTCTTTACAGCTGCTACAACCTCATCTCTTGTATTTCCTGATATAAATACCAGACTAAAGGTAAGTTCAAACTTTTCGTCCTCAATATCCTGTGCAGTAGGCGATGATACAATAATCTCTCCAAGTTTTTCAAGTGCCTTAAACACAAGGAAAGCTCTTGCTGCCTTCAGTACACAGGCTTCCTCAACGTAAACAGTCAGTCCATATGCATGGAGTTCTTCGCTGTGTGCTTTTTCAACAAGCATTCGTTCCGTGTCATTCAATTTAATATCACGCCATATTTCCTTTTTATCACCACTTGCTGCATTTGCAACCGGTTCCTCTGCCACAGAAGCTGCACTGATTTCCGGTTGTGGCGCTGCACCACTTGGCTGCAGCTCACCATTATTCTTCAAAATGCTGTTGAGTGCATCAATCAGCTCCTGATTATCGTTTGTTCCTTCCTCTGTTGTCTGCTGAATATTATTGACATACTCCTCCAGAGCATCAAGGCACTTAAAGAGCACATCGATCATCCCCGGCTGAACCTTAAACGTTCCATTTCGCACTTCAGAAAATACATTTTCCATGTCATGGGTAAGAGTCTGCATTCTCTTATATCCCATTGTACCTGCCATACCCTTTAAAGAATGGGCAGCTCTGAAAATCTCATTGATTGTATCCATATTTTCAGGATTCTGCTCCAGCTCCATTATCTGGTCACTCAGATTTTGTAAGTGTTCCTTTGATTCATCAAGGAAAATATCAAGATATTGACTTGTATCCATTCTACCTGACCCCCACATTCATAATTATTTCCTGGGCCACGTCATCAAGTGCAGCTACATGATTCACCAGTCCTGTAGCAGCGATTGCTTTCGGCATACCGTATACAGTAGAGGTTGCTTCGTCCTGTGCGATGACGTGTATCTTTTTTGAAGTTTCCAAATTCACGATTCCCTTGGTTCCATCAGCTCCCATGCCTGTAAGCACTACACATATGATCTGAGAATAGTTGCTTGTCTTCAAAGATTCATACATATAGTTGGCACATGGCTTAACACCTTCTCGTGGAGGTTCGTCTGAATAAGTAATCACTGACTTGCCACCTTTCGTAACCACCTTCATGTGTTTACCACCCATGGCAACGTAAACGACACCATTTTCTAGCACATCGCCCTCCGCTGCTTCCTTGACTTTGATCTTGCTAAGAGAATTCAGTCTTTCAGATAACGACTGTGTAAAGCCTTTTGGCATATGCTGAACTATCAGGACAGGTGCTGCAAGCTCTGCCGGCAGTCTGGGAATAACACTCTGAAGTGCCTTAGGCCCTCCTGTCGAGCATGCAAGTGCCACAATCTTCTGCCCGCCTATGACTGGCTGGCTTTTTCTGACAATACTTACAAGCTTCTGTGTGTTTTCTTCCTGCTTTGCTCTTGATATTACCGGGACAACCTGAATATTTGTCTGGCGGCTCGTAACAACTGCCTGCAGAATATCCAGGAACGT
>JAFOYD010000107.1 GCA_017391545.1 Lachnospiraceae bacterium | reverse complement strand
TGCAACCAGTGTCGTTCCTGTAAGCAGGCAATCAACAGAAACCATCCGGACATTGTGTATGTTGAACATGACAAACCAAATGTGATTTCGGTAGATAATATCAGACAGCAGATCAATGGTGATATCGCCATTAAGCCGTACAGTGGTCCTTATAAGATCTATATCATGGATGAAGCTGAAAAGATGAATGTGCAGGCCCAGAATGCATTGTTAAAGACTTTGGAGGAGCCACCGAAGTATGCTGTTTTGTTGTTACTGGCTACGAGGGTAGAAGCAATGCTTCAGACCATTTTAAGCAGGTGCGTGGTGCTCAACACAAAGCCGGTACCGGATGATATGATAAAAAGATATTTGATGGACAAGGTTGAGATACCGGATTACAGAGCTTCTGTCTGTGCTTCCTTTGCGAGAGGGAATGTGGGACGTGCCATAGAGCTCGCCTCCAATGAGGAATTTGACCACATGAAATCGTCGGTAATTGGCACAATGAAGCGGATTTCTGATATGGAAGTAAATCAGATGGCGACGGAAGTGAAAAAGATTACAGAGGAAAAATTTGATAAGAATGATTATCTGGATTTGTGTTTTATCTGGTTTCGGGATGTGTTATTATATAAAGCATGTGGACGGCATGGTGACCGGAGTCATATTATTTTTAAAGAGGAACTATCGGATATTGCAAATGCGGCGAAGCGTTACAGCTATGAAGGCATAGAGCGGATTATCCATTCCATAGACAGGGCAAGAAGCCGAATTGGTGCAAATGTCAATTTTGACCTGACAATGGAACTGTTGTTTCTTGATATGAAAGTGAGGTAGATAGATATGGTAAAAGTAATTGGTGTGAGATTTCGAACAGCGGGCAAGATTTATTTCTTTGATCCGGGTAAATTTGATATAAAGCGTGGCGACCACGTAATCGTGGAAACTGCACGCGGTATTGAGTATGGTACGGTGGTTGGTGATCCGAAAGAGGTTGGGGATGACAAGGTTGTTCAACCGTTAAAGCAGGTACTTCGAGTCGCAAATAAGCGTGATATGGAACAGGAGGCTGCCAATAAGCAGAAGGAAAAGGAAGCGTTCAAGATCTGCCTTGAGAAAATACACAAACATAAGCTTGAAATGAAGCTGATTGATGCTGAGTATACATTTGACAATAATAAGGTGCTGTTCTACTTTACAGCTGATGGAAGGATTGATTTTAGAGAGCTTGTAAAGGATTTGGCATCTGTATTTAAGACGAGAATCGAGCTTCGCCAGATTGGTGTGCGTGACGAGACAAAGATTCTTGGTGGCATTGGAATTTGTGGTAGAACGCTTTGTTGTCATTCGCATTTATCAGAGTTTGTCCCTGTGTCGATTAAGATGGCAAAGGAGCAGAATCTGTCTCTGAACCCTACGAAGATTTCGGGTGTGTGTGGACGACTGATGTGCTGTCTCAAGCATGAGGAGGAGACATACGAATACCTGAATAGAAAGCTTCCTAATGTGGGAGATTTTGTTACAACAGACGATGGCCTTAAGGGTGAGGTGCACAGTGTGAATGTGCTTCGCCAGCTTGTGAAAGTGAAAGTCGAGGTCGACGACGAGAAAGAAATTCATGAATATAAGGTAGAACAGCTTAAGTTCAAGAAGCGCCATAAGAAGGATAAGAATGAGGGCATGAGCGATGAGGAGCTCAAGGAGTTAAAAGAGCTTGAAAAGCTTGAGAAACAGGAAAAGCAGGATGGTAAATCAAAGCTGGATGACAATTAACAGGATTTACAGATAGTGAAAGGTATGGCTGTCAGTGTGTGAAGTAGCATTAAAGGAAAATGAGAGAATTGATGATCTGCAGAGAAACGGCTATCGGATTATCCAAAATCCTGAAAAGTTCTGCTTTGGCATGGATGCAGTGCTCCTTAGCGGATTTACCAGGGTGAAGCCGGGAGCGAATGTGCTTGATTTGGGTACGGGGACAGGAATTATTCCAATTTTACTGGAGGCTAAGACAGATGCTGCGCATCTGAGTGCGCTTGAGATCCAGGAGGAGAGCGCCGACATGGCAAGGCGCAGTGTTATGCTCAATCATCTGGAAAACAAAATTGATATTGTGACGGGAGATATTAAAGAGGCAGATCAGATTTTTCAGGCTGCTTCTTTTGATGTCATAACCTGTAACCCTCCGTATATGATTGGTCAGCATGGCCTGACAAATCCCGATGCGCCGAAAGCGATTGCGCGTCATGAGATTTTGTGTACGCTCGAGGATGTGGTTCGGAATGCAGCGAAGCTTTTAAAGCCGGGTGGAAGCTTTTATATGGTACACAGACCGTTTCGGCTGGCGGAAATTATTACAGTGATGACAAAGTATAAGCTGGAGCCAAAACGGATGCAGCTAGTGCATCCATATGTGGACAAGGAGCCCAATATGGTGCTGATCGAAGGCTGTAGAGGCGGCAGGCCGAGGATGACAGTAGAGAAGCCGTTGATCGTATATAAGGAGCCGAATGTTTATACGGACGAGATATATGATGTGTATGGATATTAAGAAAGGCAGGGTGTATATTGATGGCGGGAAAATTGTATCTGTGCGCCACTCCGATCGGAAATCTTGGTGATATGACACCGAGGGTAGTGGAGACATTGCAGATGGTGGATCTGATAGCGGCTGAGGATACGAGAAACAGTATCAAGCTGTTAAATCATTTTGATATTCATACACCGATGACAAGCTATCATGAATATAATAAGGTTGAGAAGGCAGTCACGCTGATCAATCAGATGAATGAGGGAAAAAATGTGGCGCTCATAACGGATGCGGGAACGCCTGCAATATCAGATCCGGGTGAGGTACTTGTGCGAATGTGCCATGAGGCAGGAATTGTTGTCACATCGCTTCCGGGAGCTGCGGCATGTATCACGGCGCTCACGCTTTCTGGGCTTAGTACTCGGCGCTTTTGCTTTGAGGGTTTTTTACCTGCTGATAAGAAGGAAAAGAAAGATATCCTAGAAAATCTGAAGAATGAAACACGAACGATTATTTTATATGAGGCACCACATCATTTAGTCAGGACATTGGATGAACTCTATGAAGCACTTGGGAACCGCAGGCTGACGCTTTGCAGGGAGCTGACCAAGAAATTTGAGGAAATCACACCAACCACTCTTGAGGATGCGCGCGTTGCGTTTGAGAACGATTTGCCAAGAGGCGAATATGTGCTTGTATTAGAGGGCAAAAGCCTAGCCGAGGTCAAAAAGGAGCAGGAGCAGGACTGGCAGAGTATCTCGATTGAAGAACATATGCAGATCTACGAATCGCAGGGGATTGACAGAAAAGAAGCCATGAAAAAAGTTGCCAAGGACAGAGGTATATCCAAGCGTGAAGTATACCAGTATTTGGTCAATATATAAAAAATATGAAAATGCATTGACAAACATAAACGGTAATAATATACTTCTGATTGTCGATATAATATAATCAAGATTAAATATAATAATTGGTAATTAAAACAGTTACTGGTAATGTTTTAAAATGACGGGAAAATATCGTAATAAAAGGAGATTTTATATGGAACGATTATTTGAAATTATCGAAGAACAGTTACATTTAACAGGTATGGAGATTACAGAGGACTTATCATTTAAGGATGACCTTGGTGCGGATTCTATAGATTTGGTTGAGCTTGTCATGGCACTTGAGGATGAGTATGGCGTTGAGCTTCAGTATGAAGATCTTGAGAAGAGGGTTAAGACGGTTGGAGATCTTGCGGACTTCCTGAAGGAGCAGGGCGCTGATATATAAAATTGATGTGATGATTCAGAGCCAGTGCCATTCGTACTGTGTCTCATCTTTATGTGGTTTCAAATAGTGATAAATTGGTCAGGGTAAAGGACATATGCGCAGGTAGATGGATGTGCATATGTCTTTTTTACATGGAAAAATGTGAAGTAATATGTTGCGACGTAACTGTTCAGCAGGTCTGCGCATTTACATAGCGAACAAGGTTCGCTTTGCTGACCGTGAGAAAGAGTAGTGGCAGCAGGCACAAATCCATTTGCATAACGAACTTGTTCGTATTGCAATTTTTGCATGGATTTGTGCTCGTAACTATGAGGGCACGATATAGTTACAATATGTCACAAAAAAAGGTGTGTGGTCATACTGTAAATATTTATTGGAAATTCTGCATGAATTTGTCGAACGATTCTGCCTCTAAACATCTTGTATACGTGGGTGTAACCAATTATAATTATTGGAAAATGTGTACTGAATAGTTACGAATAAAGATTGGGAGGAATGTTAATATGAAGGGAATAATCAGTTATTTTGACCACTCATTTATTGTGATACTTACACTTGTCTTGATGGCGATCGGGATACTGTTTCAGGTGGCGATCGGGGTGATATACCAGAGAATGATACAGGCAGCAGACACGCTTTCCGGTACGGACAGCAAGCTGCTCACGCAATGCAAAGAACGTTTCGTGAACTGCTACAAGCTAAATGGCGGGGTGGCAAATATCCCTGTTTTTGTAGACAAGTACATTAATCGTATCCGCGTCATGGGGATGAGCATCAACTTTATGAAGCATTTATCAGGTCAGCTGATGCTTGCCGGTGTTTTTGTGGCGGGATTTGGTGTCTGCAAAGGAATCGTGGAGGGCAGAAGGTTCGTCGATTTATTGCCATTTTACATCATCAGTCTTTTTGGCATTTATCTGTATCTGAGTATTATGTCCATCGTGGATGTGCCAAATCGCAGAAAGATGCTTAAGACAAACCTGACCGATTATTTGGAAAATACGGTAGCACAGCGGCTTGAGCATGGGATTGTGGAAAAGGAAAAGCTGCTGTGGGAGCTTGCGCAGGAAAGGAGTGCGAAGGCAGCTAAGCGAAGTAAAGTGGACAAAACTGGTTCCAAGGAGCCTGCTGTCTTGAAGAGCTCCGATGATCTGCTGGCTGATGGTGAAAAGGATGAGGAAAAATCTCCTGGATTTTCACAGGAGGAGGCGCATGAACTGGAGGAGCTGCTTCGTTCGATTATTGGAAACAAGGCTTAGGATTTTTACTCGTTATTGGAACGGAGTGAACGATTGTTTTTATAAGTATACAACTTAGGGAATTGATTTATATGGAGATTTTTGCTAAAATATGTGCAGAGAACTTTTAAATACGTATATGTATTTGGAAGACTTGGGATAATAAAAGTGTTATATAATAAAATGCAACGATTAAGAAAATGATCGTTACAAAAAGATGGTAAAGGAGAAAACAAATGAGCAAGGTAACATTTGACTATTCAAAGGCAGCACAGTTTATCAGTGAGCATGAAGTGGAGTACATGAAGAAGCTCACACTTGATGCGAAAGAAGTTCTTGTAAATAAGACAGGTGCAGGCAACGATTTCTTAGGATGGATTGATTTACCTGTGGATTACGACAAGGAAGAGTTTGCAAGAATCAAGGAAGCAGCTAAGAAGATTCAGAATGACAGTGAGGTACTGCTTGTAATCGGTATCGGTGGTTCTTATCTTGGAGCAAGAGCTGCAATTGAGTTCTTACGTCACAGCTTCTACAACATGGTGGACAAGAGCATCAGAAAGACTCCTGAGATTTACTTTGTTGGAAATTCAATCAGCTCTACTTATATCAAGCATTTAATCGATGTAATCGGAGATAGAGATTTCTCAATCAACATGATCAGCAAGTCAGGTACAACAACCGAGCCTGCAATTGCATTCCGCGTATTCAAGGAAATCATGGAGAAGAAATACGGCAAGGAAGGCGCAGCAAAGAGAATTTATGCGACAACTGATAAGGCGAAGGGATCTTTGAAGAACCTTGCTACAGAGGAAGGTTATGAGACATTTGTCGTTCCTGATGATGTAGGAGGACGTTTCTCAGTGCTGACAGCAGTAGGTCTGCTTCCAATCGCAGTAAGCGGTGCAGATATTGACAAATTAATGGAAGGCGCAGCAAGCGGAAGAAAGAGCGCGTTAGAGCTTCCATTTGAAGAAAATGATGCCATGAAGTATGCGGCAATCAGAAACATTCTGTTAAGAAAGGGCAAGGAAGTTGAAATCCTCTGCAACTACGAGCCAAGCGCACACTATGTATCAGAGTGGTGGAAGCAGCTCTTTGGTGAGTCAGAGGGTAAGGATCAGAAGGGCTTATTCCCTGCAAGTGTTGATCTTACAACAGACCTTCATTCTATGGGACAGTTTATTCAGGACGGCGCAAGAATCATGTTTGAGACAGTTCTCAACATCGAGAAGGCAAGAGAGGAAATCACAATCGGCACAGAGCCTGTTGACCTTGACGGTCTGAACTATCTTGCAGGCAAGTCTGTTGATTTCGTAAACAAGAGCGCTATGAACGGTACCGTGCTTGCGCATACAGACGGACAGGTTCCAAACCTTATGGTAACTATGCCTGAGGTAAATGAGTTCTATTTAGGTGAGCTGTTCTACTTCTTTGAGTTTGCATGTGGTCTGAGTGGATATTTACTTGGTGTTAATCCGTTCAATCAGCCGGGTGTAGAGAGCTACAAGAAGAACATGTTCGCACTTCTTGGAAAGCCGGGATATGAGGAAGCAAGAGAAGAGCTGTTAAAGAGACTGTAATTAGAATAGTGCTAAATAGCGAAACAGCGCAGAGGGTGGGAATACCTTCTGCGCTGTTTTTATGATCCTAATTACCTTGTATATCATACTGGATAATCCAGTTATGGATTTCCTTTACTGCCGGTTTTAAATCCCGTCCCATCTGCGTCAGGGAATATTCGACCTTGGGGGGAATCTGCTGGTATTCTTTGCGGTTCACAAGACCGTCTTTTTCCAATTCTTTCAGTTGTGTGGTCAGCATCTTGTGGGTAATCGGTGTGAGCAGGCGCTTTAATTCGCCATAGCGCAAAACATCATGCAAAGCCAGCATATAAATAATTCGAAGCTTCCACTTCCCGCCAATCATGTTAACGACTTTCTCAAATTTGGCATAGCCGACATCTTGAAGGTAACAATTTTTTACTTCCATTTTCGCTCTCCTTTTTGATAGTACCTTACTAAAAAGTACATACTTTCTGAAATAAGTATAGCAAGGTAAAATGGAAAAGTAAACGCAACTTTATCTTAAAGATTGGAGTGTGGCTTAATGAAAATTATGATTGTAAATGGAAGTCCCAGGAAAAATGGTGCGACAGCGCAAATCT
>JAFOYD010000106.1 GCA_017391545.1 Lachnospiraceae bacterium | reverse complement strand
TCCAATCTGCTATCATTTATTTCAGAAAAATATGGAAGGGGTATGCAAAGTGGTTAAGATGATGCAGAGAGAGGATAACAGGGCAGAATCGACGACGCTTGATTATAAAGAGGTTGTGGACAACTATGTGAAGGTCGAGGATTGGCGAGTGAAGGAGAATTCTACGGTTACATATTCCGTAGGAGGTCTGATTCTGTCAAATTCAGGAGCAGTGACAGCAAACTACTGGCTTTCTGAGATTTATGATGAGGAGATTGCAAACGCTCATAGAAATGCAGATATCCACATTCATGATCTGTCCATGCTGACAGGCTATTGCGCAGGCTGGTCGCTAAAGCAGCTGATCAAAGAAGGGCTTGGAGGAATTCCGGGAAAGATTACGTCTGCACCTGCAAAGCATTTGTCCGTACTGTGCAATCAGATGGTCAATTTCCTTGGCATTATGCAGAATGAATGGGCAGGTGCACAGGCATTTTCCTCGTTCGATACTTATCTTGCGCCTTTTGTGAAGGTGGATCATCTTTCATACAAAGAAGTAAAGACCTGCATCGAGTCTTTTGTATATGGGGTGAATACACCGAGCCGTTGGGGCACACAGGCACCCTTTAGCAATATCACACTGGACTGGACGGTTCCAAATGACCTTGCAGAGCTTCCTGCCATTGTGGGCGGTAAGGAGATGGAATTCTGCTATAAGGACTGCAAAGCAGAGATGGATATGATCAACAAAGCGTTTATCGAGGTCATGATCGAAGGAGACGCGGATGGCAGAGGCTTCCAGTATCCGATTCCGACGTACTCCATCACACGTGACTTTGACTGGTCGGATACAGAGAATAACAGGCTGTTGTTTGAGATGACAGCAAAGTATGGCACGCCGTATTTCTCCAATTATATCAATTCGGATATGGAGCCTTCGGATGTGCGGAGCATGTGCTGCAGACTGCGCCTTGACCTTCGGGAGCTTCGCAAAAAGACAGGTGGTTTCTTTGGCTCAGGAGAGAGTACGGGAAGCATCGGAGTCGTTACGATCAATATGCCTCGAATTGCGTACCTTGCTGAGGATGAGGAGGATTTCTACAGACGCCTTGACCATATGATGGATATCAGCGCCCGGTCACTCAAGATCAAGAGAGACGTGGTGTCTAAGCTGTTGGATGAGGGACTGTATCCGTATACCAGGCATTATCTTGGAAACTTTGACAGCCACTTTTCGACGATTGGACTGATCGGCATGAATGAGGCAGGGCTGAATGCGAAATGGCTCCAGGCTGATCTTTCCCATGAGGAAACACAGCAGTTTACCAGGGATGTGCTGAATCATATGAGAGAGCGGCTGTCGGATTATCAGGAGCAGTATGGTGATCTGTACAACCTCGAGGCGACACCGGCAGAAAGCACGTCATACAGGCTGGCAAAGCATGACCGTGCAAGGTGGAGTGACATTATCACAGCGGGACATGAGGGAGATACGCCGTATTACACAAATTCTTCCCATTTGCCTGTTGATTATACGACAGATATCTTTGATGCACTTGATATCCAGGACGAGCTTCAGACGTTATATACTTCAGGAACGGTATTTCATGCATTTCTGGGCGAAAAGCTTCCAGACTGGAAAGCGGCAGCAAATCTGGTGCGGACCATAGCTGAGAATTATAAGCTTCCATACTACACGTTGTCACCGACATACTCGATCTGTAAAGAACATGGATATCTCGCAGGTGAGCAGAAGGTATGTCCGAAGTGTGGGCGTACCACAGAGGTCTACAGTCGTATCACGGGCTATTACAGACCAGTGCAGAACTGGAATGATGGAAAGCTTCAGGAGTATGCGAATCGTACCGAATACAAGATGGGAAATATGGTTCGTGTGGAACATGATCTGTCTGGAGACAGGCAGGAAGAACAACATGGCATACAGAAGGAGAGACAGATTACCAAGAGGGAAAATGCGCGTCAGATTGTGGCAGCAGAGCGTGCAAAGGAGAAGAAAACAGATCGGAACAAGACCTATCTGTTTACCACCAAGACCTGTCCGAACTGTAAGCTTGCCAAAGAATATCTCAAGGATGTGGATTATACCGTCATTGATGCAGAGGAAAATATGGACCTTGCTGTACAATATGGCGTCATGCAGGCACCGACACTCGTAATTGTGGCTGGACAATCACAGCAGAAATATGTTAATGTATCCAATATAAGGAAGTATGCAGAATTCCTGAATACCAAAATGTGAAATAAAAAACGAAACCAATAGGAGAATGTGTTATGATCAACAAACTAATTGATAAGATTCAGAAGACAGGTGCACCGATCGTAGTGGGACTCGACCCGATGATGAAGTTCGTACCTGATCATATCAAGAAGCTGGCATTTGAGTCAAAGGGCGAAAACCTTGAGGGAGCAGCAGAAGCGATATGGCTTTACAATAAGCAGATTATCGACAAGACCTATGATCTGATTCCCGCTGTGAAGCCACAGATTGCGATGTATGAGCAGTTTGGGATTCCGGGACTGATCGCGTTCAAGAAGACAGTGGATTACTGTAAGGAAAAGGATCTGGTAGTCATCGGAGATATCAAGCGTGGAGATATCGGTTCTACCTCAGCGGCTTATGCGACGGCACATCTTGGAAAGGTACAGGTAGGCGACAATCTGTGCGCAGGATTTGATGAGGATTTTGTCACAGTCAATCCGTATCTTGGAACGGATGGTGTACAGCCGTTTATTGATGTATGCAAGGAAGAGAAAAAAGGAATCTTTATTCTGGTAAAGACTTCTAATCCGAGCAGTGGAGAATTTCAGGACAGACTGATTGACGGGAAGCCGCTGTATGAACATGTAGGCGAGAAGGTCGCTGCATGGGGCGAGCAGCTGATGGGCGATCATGGCTACAGCTATGTCGGTGCTGTTGTAGGAGCGACATATCCGGAACAGGGTAAGGTGCTTCGCCAGGTAATGCCAAAGTCCTTTATCCTTGTACCGGGCTATGGTGCACAGGGCGCATCAGGCAAAGATCTGATTCATTTCTTTGATGACAACAGACTCGGCGCGATCGTGAACTCTTCAAGAGGCATTATCGCTGCATACCAGAATGAGAAATACAGTAAGTTTGGCGCACTGAATTTCGCAGATGCTTCAAGACAGGCAGTCATTGACATGATTACTGACATTGATCAGGCATTTGCAAGTGTTGGAAAATAAACAATATCAATAGAATTCAAAATCCCTTTCATTGTTGTGGTGACACACAACGGTGAAAGGGATTTTTTTGCGTCATAGAAATTAACAAAGGGCATATATTTAGAAAATAGGTACGAGATGAAAGGCGGCTGATGGTGTGGAAATACTGGTGACAGGTAATATCAAATGGCTGAAAAATGATTTCTGGGAGATACTTGCGAAGCAGAATCAGGTGATCGTGTGTGCAGAGGGGACAGACGCCATAAAGGGGAACAACATATCAACGTATCAGATCGGAATCGGACAGCCTGAATTTGAGCAGCTGTTTCTGACATACAATATTGATTATGTGGTTATGCTGTCAGGAAGGTTTGACCAGGATACCTACGATGAAATCAGATATGTTGATCAAATTCTTGCCATATGTAGAAAAAGCGGTCGAACAAAAATAATTTACATCTGTCCGTCAAAGCAGATTACTGTCTGCTATGGGGAAACACATACAATTGTTGAAGATGCCTGTGATCGTATGTGCGGTATGTTTTGTGCGGAAGGTGGTAATCTTCTGAAGCTGACGGTGCCATATCTTGTATCAACAACGCAGGGCAATGCCTTTTTTGATGCCTTCTATCAGTCAATGGAGGAGGCAGGGCGGATTGATCTTGCCTATCGACAGGAACACAGTCTGGATTTCCTTTTTGGAAGTGATCTGGCTTCCTTTCTGAATATCGTGACAGAGGAGAATGTGAGCGGATACGAGCATTACCGATTATATGGCGGAAATGAGATGACGGCAGGAGAGCTGGCAGGGCTTATCGTAAAAGCAGCGGAGAGAAATGAAGAGGGGATCACGATATCCTTTGGCAGTGCTTACAGAGAACGGGAACAGGGATTTGAAAAAGACAGGCAGGAGATTAGAAGCAGATATGGATGGTTTCCCAGAGAAAAACTGGCAGACAGAGTCGGTGAATGGTACGCAGACTGCCAGAAAAAAAAGAAGCCGAAGTGGCGAAAGAAGGGGACGGTCACAGCCTGTGGAAAGCGGCTGTATCTGTTTGAAATCGCGGTGCTTTTTGCTGTCTGTGAGATCCTGACGGCAAAGACCAGATATATGCAGCTTGTGGACTTTGCGGATTTTCGTCTGTTCTGTGTGGCAATTGCGGGCATGATGTATGGACTGCGGTATGGAATGATCGCTGCAGTTGCGACATGTGTTGCCTATCTGATCGGGGTGGGAGGTGGTGCCAGCTGGCAGATCCAGTTTTACAATATTATCAACTGGCTTCCGTTTGCGACGTATCTTCTGACGGGGGCAATTGCAGGATATACCAGGGACAAATATCAGGACCAGATCGAGAACCTGACAAAGAGCAGGAAAATCATGGAGGACAAATATATTTATCTGAATCAAATGTATGGAAAGGCGCTGGCGGATAAGGAACGATATGGCAGACAGATCATAAATTATAAAGACAGCCTTGGATACATTTATGCAGCTACAAAAAAACTGAGTTCCATGCACGCTGAGGAAATCCTAAGGCAGGCGGTCAGCGTTCTGGAGGAAATGATGGAGACGCAGAGCGCTGCAATCTATTTGATTGACAGTGGCAGTCAGGCAAGGCTTTGTGCCTGTTCGGAGAGGATGGCAAAGCGACTGGATCAAACCATCTGTCTGGATGATCTGCCGGAATGCATGCAGGAACTGGAGAAATCCGGGACCTGGATCAATCGTGCTTTTTTGAAAGGACAGCCGGATTATGCATATGGTATTTACAGGGATCATGTACTGCTTGGAATGATTACGATACTGGAGGT
>JAFOYD010000105.1 GCA_017391545.1 Lachnospiraceae bacterium | reverse complement strand
GTGTGGAATTGTCCTTTAAATCATTGACACCTCTGTCAAGAATCTTCAATCCATAGATTTTGGCAGCCGCCTCACTTGCGATCGCCGCCTGCGTCGGATCATTGTCCTCAGCAACTTTTTTTGCGGCAAAGGCATTATTCTTCATGCTGATCTGCTGCCAGCCTTTTTCAAAAAGATAGTGCGAGCTCTGCATCAAAGACTGAGGATGTGAATAAACTGTCTTGATATCTTCTATCCTTGTTCCCTCTGTTGCCATCAGGCAGTGCTCAATCTTGATAATCTGTTCACCCACAATATAGTTTTCAAATTCCACAAGCAGATCATAAATCTCACTTACAATTCCCGCTGATGAATTTTCAATCGGAAGCACTGCAAAATCTGCGCTCCCTTCATCAATTGCCAGCATCGCATCACGAAAAGTATCGACATTGAAGCTGTCGACCTCATCCCCGAAATACTTCATCATGGCAGCTTGTGAATAGGCTCCCTCTGCGCCCTGAAATACCACACGACACTTTTTGCTGTCAATCTCTTCCATCTCCATAAAAGATAACCTCTGTGTGCCATTGTGCTCAGCGATCATCTGATACTGAAGCTTTCTGCTGATTGCCATAATCTGTTCAAACAGATCTCTGATTCCATGCGCATTAAATTCGTTGTGTGTCAATTCACTTACCGCTTTTAGCTTCTGCTGTTCTCTCTCTTTGTCAAATACTCTCTTTCCTGTTTCTATCTTATACGCAGCTACCTGACTACACACATCCATTCTCTTTTCATAAAGTTCCACGATCTTTCGATCAATGCTGTCAAGTTCTACCCTAAGTTCTGATAAGTCCATCTGATTTATCCTCCGCTTTTGTTATCTGACTGGTGTCTTGTCATGACACCATTGTTGAATATAAGTATAACACACCATATAAAATTTGTAAAAAAATAATACGAAGTTCTTTTCATTTTTATACAAATTATTTATAATTAATATAAAGAAGGGGAAATCGGAGGTTAATTCAAATGAAAAAAAGAGTGATCATCATCATTTGTGTGGTATTTTTAATTCTAATATGCGCCGGTATCGGCATTGTCAATCATCAGAACAAAAAGGTACCAAAAAATCCTGTCGGGACAGTGGGCAACACTGCTGGAAATCTATATAATAATGGATTATTTTGTGAAAATGACGGATATGTATATTTCGCCAATGCCTATGACAACAATGCCCTCTACTCCATGCGCCCTGATGAGTCAGAGATGAAAAAGCTGATCTCCACCGAGGTCTCAAGCATCAATGCAGACGGCAAATACCTGTATTACTATCAGGGTGGCTCTGGCAGCGGAACCGGACTTGGCTACGTCATCAGTACCACCGGTGTATATCGAGCAACAAAAAAGAATTCCCAAAATCCTGTGTGTCTTGACCGCGCGCTCGGCAAGTATGTATTGCTTGCAGACAATACCGTATATTACACAGATTCAGATGCCAAAGTATCCTTAAAAAGAGTATCAACAGATGGGAAAGACAAGAAAGTACTTCTGGAGCTTGATATTCTTCCTGTCAGTGTACAAAATTCCACCTTCTACTATATGAATAACGCTGACAATTTGCACCTGATGGCGCTTGACCTGAATACAGGCTCGTCACGTCAGGTACTCGCATACGATGTGTATATGCCCATCATAGAAGGAAACACGATCTATGGCATTGATGTCCATGACAACTATTCCCTCATCAGCATGAACGTCACTGACGGGACCAGGACACTGCTTGACAGTGACCGGACCGATATGATCAATGTGACCGACAACTATATCTACTACCAGACATCCGGTGAGACACCACAGCTCAAACGCATACGGCGCGATGGTTCTGATATGGAGGTCGTTGCTGACGGTGTATACAGCAATATCAATGCCACTTCGCAATATGTATACTTCACAAAGTTCGGCAGTGACATTCCCGTATACAGGACTCCCGCCTACGGTGCGGTCAATGTCACCAACTTTGATGCCGCTTCGCAGGCAGCCATTCGGGAAACAAAATAAAATGAATAAGGTAAAGGATAATAGGCTATGCTAATAGCATGAAAAAACTTATTATTCCTTTACCTTTTTTATTTACAATCAAAAATTTTATGAAATGCGGCGTGATCGGATGGTGCATGGAAATTCTTTTTACTTCCCTTGGTGCACTCAGACGCCGTGAGCTTCCACTGATGGGCCAGACTTCACTATTCATGTTCCCAATCTATGGATTCGCTGCTTTTTTCAGGCCCTTATTTCTACTGTTAAAGCATTGTAATATATTGGTGCGGGGCACCATTTATGCACTGACCATCTTTGCAGCGGAGTACACAAGCGGCCATTTTCTGACCAAACACAATTTATGTCCCTGGGATTACAAACGTTGCCGTTGGCATATCAATGGTCTGATCCGCGCTGACTACTTCCCCTATTGGTTCCTTGCAGGACTGCTCTATGAACGCGTACTGACAGCTGAATCCCAAAAACATTTTTAAGCGTTACTCCGGGAGAAACTGCTGGTACAAAGCGACATGGTCGTAGATGCACCTCCAGCTGCTGGTAGACTGTGCCGTCACACAGATATATTCCTTACCATCGTTTCCAACTGCCAGACTCGCAGAACAGTTCCCTGACTGTACGACAAATCCCGTCTTGGCACAGAGCACTTCACCATGCGTATCCTTATCCTCAATTCTTCTAAGGAACCAATTCGATATCGTTATGCCCTCCGGATGCTGTGTGGTCTGTGATGTCGTATAGGTATGTGCTGCAAGTACTTCCCTGCAAAAGCTGTTATCACAGGCAGCCTTCAACATGACAGCCATGTCATAAACTGTGCTGTAGTGATTCTCATCATACAGTCCGACACAGTTCGTAAAATGAGAGGTCTTTGACAAGCCAAGCTCGTCGATTTTTTCATTCATCAGCTCCACAAACGCCTCCTGAGAGCCTGCTGTGTAGATTGCAAGCCCAAGAGCCGCGTCTGCTCCTGACGGAAGAATCGTCCCATAGAAAAGATCTCTCACTGTAACCTTTTCTCCCACATCAAATCCGGTATTACTGCAGTCATTTACGTAGCTGAAATCTGTGATATCAATTGTAATTTCAAACGTATCGTCCAGGTCCGTCACATGTTCTGCCGCTACCAGAATCGTCAGTATTTTTGTCATGGAGGCAGGACTGATGCGCGCACCGGCACCCTTTTGTGCTAGTATCTTCTCCTCGGCAACATCTATGAAAACTCCATTTTCACTCACTACATCACTATTGAAGGAAGCAACCGACTCATCCGCTGTGGCGTTGAGTGGTGGATTCTTACTGCGTCCTCCGACTGTCTGCACGCAAAGCTCACTCACCTCATCAAACTCAGAAGTGATGCTGGCTGCTAACATATCATTTATATAGAAGCCTGCCACGTTGACATTTGCGGCATAAGTTAATATCTGATTTTTATTACTTTCGCCTGCATTGCTTTCTACCTCTACTTCCGCCTGCGGATTTTGTTTCGAAGAAGCATGCTTTTTTGCAAGTTTTCCAATCCCCATCCCGACAAGAACGATACATACTGCCACAGCAATCACACCTGGTACGAAAAATCGCCGTATCATCTCCTGCTGTTTTTTTCTGCGCTTCATTTCCTGTATCTTTTGTTTTCTACGACTGTCTCGCTCAATTTCGTTTTGCTCGTAATCGTCTGCATCTTGTTCTTCGTTTACGGCAGCACCATATCGTTTTACCAAAGCATCTGCAATTTCCTCGGCACTCAGCTGTCTGACAGTGTTTTTTTCATTTTGATCCTTATTCAACATCATCAATCTCGACCGCACCGATATCCAGTGTATTTAGTGTACGGCGCTTTCTCCTGTCTTCCTCAGACTTCTCCAATATGTATTGCTTGATTTCCCTGGAATTTTTGATATGCTGGATCACAAGAAGCGGCGTTGTGACATCACCGGTATGACACACGATTGTTCCAAGCCCGAAAATTCGCTCTGCCAATGAACTTTTTAATGTTACATCCTGAATTTTATACATGTAGCAGTCATTCTCTTCCCTGTTGAAAAATCCTGTATTGACCGTAACAACATCTTCTTTTATGGTATATACTGTAAATGTAAAAGGTAATCCGAAAAATACCCATCTTTTTCTCTCTTTAAATTCCATGTCTTTCACCTCATGAATATATTTGATTTTGGCAACGTTTTCACATATTCGTGACAATTATTACCAACCAAAAATATTATACCATGTATCTGTCATAATTGTCCAAAAAAATATTCATTTTATTCTTGAAAGCTTTCTATCGATATGCTATTATATCAAAAGTACATGAGTACTGAATCATTTTATGTTTTGGTAATGGGAGG
>JAFOYD010000104.1 GCA_017391545.1 Lachnospiraceae bacterium | reverse complement strand
TTTGCTGTTTAATATGCGTGTCGGAGAGTCGAGGGCAACCTATTATACAGAACAATATCACCGGGTTCATATCTGGAATGCAGGGCGGTATCCAACCTATTCGTTTGCGGTAAGGCGTGAAAAGCTTCATGCTTCACATATCACTTTTTCGTTATTGTTTGGTGGCGGAGCCAGATACAGCAATGGGGAGGACAGCCTGTTTTTAAAGGATTGTCTGCAATATGGAATGAAGGTATATGCAGTTCCTGTGGAGCTTGGTATGGAACGGGAACGAGAATCGACATGGTTCAAGGGATATACAGATAAGTTCTTCATCGACAGAGGTGTGCTGTATCATTTTCTGTATGGACGGATGGCATATCTGATGTCGCTGCGCTTTATCGCAGCGCATGGCAAGGTAATGTGCCGTGAGATTCCTCCAAAGAATGCGCTCGCATTGATGAAAAAGGGAATACAATCGGTATTGGACTTATAATAGAGAGGTTATTAACGTGACTTTAGGCAGAGTATGTTCGATCGCACTGTATGCATTCATTGCGGCAGTGACCTGTGTGATGGCAGGTCGGATACAGCCCCTGCAGGCTGGAGATCCCGTCTGGATGAATGGGCAGAGGACAAGAAGAAGCTATCAAAACAGACTTTTTATGGCTGGTATCTTTCTGATACTTTTTACAATGATGGCATTGCGTTTTGATATCGGCAATGATTACAGGCAGTACACACAGACAGCACACGAGGCGTATGTGGGTGGATATGTTGTCACAGAAATCGGCTTTAATATGCTTGTGAAGGTCCTGTATCAGATCGCAGGCGGTGAGTATTATGAGCTGATTTTTGCTGCTTTTGCGTTCTTTACACTTTGGTTTTTCCTGACGGCATTTTACAGGCAGAGTGTGCGTTTTGATCAGACCTTTTTTTTGTTCATGACCTGGGGGCTTTACTTTCAGACCTTTAATACCGTCAGATATTATCTTGCACTTTCGATTGCACTCTTTTCTATGAAGTATGTGCTGGAACGGGACAATATAAAATTTGTATTCTGGATCGTCGTTGCAGCGCTTTTTCACAAATCGGTGCTTTTGGTGATTCCAGTATACTGGCTTGCGACTTTTGCATGGAGAAAATGGCATATCATCGCTGCAATTGTGGTAAGTGCAGGGTGTTTTCTTGGAAAAGGACTGGTACTAAAGCTGGCGCTGGTGCTGTATCCGTCCTATCGGAACACGATTTATCTCGAAGGCGGCAGCAGCCTGATCGGCATTCTCAGAACTGTGGCAGTCCTTGCTCTGTATTTGTGGTTCTTATGGTATTCGGGAGATGAGATTCGGGAAAAGGACTGGTTTCCCAAGCTGCGGTTTTACGGACAGCTGAATTTTCTGGCGTTTATAACGGGCACTTTTTTCTCCTTTTTACCCGTGGTGACACGAATCACTTATTATTTTAGTGTTTCACAGCTTTTCATGATACCGCTGATCGTGGAACAGATCAAAAACGAAAAGGTGAAAAAAAGAGTGAAAATCGTTGTTTTTGCAGCATGTATCCTTTATTTTGGAGTGTTCCTGATGCAGGCACATCAGGATGGAGTGGGGCTTCTGCCTTACAGAAGCTGGCTCTTTGAGCAGGAGAGATATCATTATAAGTAAAAATGGAGGTTTGTCTTGAATAATGTATTTTACAGCATTATTGTTGTATGTCTGAATGCAGGGGAGCGACTACATGACACGATTGAAAGCATCCTGCAGCAAAAGTATTCCAATTATGAAATCATCGTAAAGGATGGTGGTTCTTCTGACGGCTCAGTAGAAGAGCTACAGGCAGCATTTCAGGATGAAAGAATGCACATACACATCAGGAAAGATAACGGTATCTATGATGCCATGAATCAGGCTGTGCAGCTTGCGCAGGGAGAATACGATCTGTTTTTGAATGCAGGGGACAGCTTTTATGATGAGACAGTCCTTGATAAAATAACAGAAGAAATCGAACGAATAAAAAATGAGAATAAAAAAGCGGATGTTATATATGGAAATCTGTATCATAAAGCGCTGGACACAATTATTTACGCTGCACCTGAAATCAATGATTTTACCTGTTATAGAAATGTGCCATGTCATCAGACATGCTTTTATCACAGGAGTATGTTTGAGACAAGGGGATACAAGCCAGAGTACAATGTCAGGGCTGACTATGAGCATTTTCTATGGTGCTTTTATGAGAAGAAGGCTAAGATCTGGTACGTACCGGTGATCGTGGCGTCGTACGAGGGTGGAGGATATTCAGAAACAAAGGAGAATAAGAAGCGCTCTGCCCGTCAGCATCGGGAGATCGTTGTGCGGTATATGGGAAGAAAAAAGGCAGACAAATACAGATGGATCATGCTTCTGACGCTTGCACCGCTTCGCAGTGCGATCGCAGACAATAAGTATCTGTCTGGAATCTATAATGGACTTAAGACTGCTATCTATAAAGTCATGAAGAAAGGATCGTGATGGAAATGAGGGTTCTGTGGCTGTGTAACATCATGCTGCCATTTATTGCGAAAAGCTTAGGACAGCGAATCATTGTGAAGGAAGGTTGGCTTTCCGGTCTTGCAAATAAGCTGATCGTTAATCAAAAACAAAATCAGATCACATTTGCTGTCTGTTTTCCGGCATCAGATGACCTTGATATCGTAAAGGGCGATACATCACTGTTTGTCAAGAATAATGCACAGGGTGTTGACTACTATATCTTTCGGGAGGACACGGTTCATCCGGAGAACTATGATGCAGGCATGGAAGAGAGTATAGGAGCAGTCATTGAAGATTTTAAGCCGGACCTCATTCATATTTTTGGAACAGAGTTTCCACATACGCTTGCCTGTGTAAAAGCTTTTGGAAGACCAGAGCGGACACTCATTGGCATTCAGGGGCTTTGCAGTGCGATTGCAGATGTATATATGGCAGATCTGCCGTATTCTGTTCAGAAGAAAAAGACGTTTCGTGATATCCTCAAAAAGGATGGTTTGTTTGAGCAGCAGGCAAAGTTCGTAAAGCGCGGTGAATATGAAAAGGAAGCACTTTCGCTGGTGGGACATGTGACTGGAAGAACGGATTTTGACAGGGAAATGACAGCAAAGCTTGCGCCAAATGCAACCTATCATTTTATGAATGAAACACTCCGGCCGGAATTTTATAATGACGCGTGGAACATTGACCGGATCGAGCGATATTCATTATTTTTGAGTCAGGGAAACTACCCGATCAAAGGACTTCACTATGTGCTGGATATCCTGCCGGAAATCATCGAGGAATATGAGGAGACGGTTGTCTATGTAGCAGGGGATGTGATCACTGCCAATGACAGCATTAAGGATAAGATCAAAATATCAGGTTATGGCAAGTTCCTGCTTGACAAGATCAAGAAAAATAAGCTTGAGAAACATGTGAAATTTGTGGGAAGGCTACAGTCTGACAGAATGTGTGCCAGATTTTTGAAAACACATGTATTCTTGTGTCCATCCGCTATTGAGAACTCACCGAACTCTGTGGGTGAGGCAATGCTTCTGGGGGTTCCGGTGGTGTCTGCCAATGTCGGTGGTGTGCACAATCTCGTGGAGGATGGCAGGGATGGGATTCTCTATCCAAAGGATCAGCCGGAACAGCTAAAGGATGCGATCCTTCGTATCTTTGCAGACGATAAGCTTGCAATGTACCTGTCTTCCAATGCAAGAGAGCATGCACAAAAAACGCATGATCCTGAGATAAATTACAGAACGCTTTTGGAGATTTATCATGAAATTAGCAATTGTATCTAATTATATCAATCATCACCAGATACCAATGGCAAATGAGCTGTACCAGAAGTTAGGTGCTGATTTTGCCTTTGTACAGACTTCACAAATGGAGGAGGACAGGGTAAAGATGGGATGGGGAAATGAGGTTCATGAAATCCCTTATCTCAAGCTCTACTATGAAGACAGTGATGCCTGTGCACAGCTCATCATGGACTGTGATGTGGTGATCTTTGGTGGTGTGGAGGATGAGAGCTATATTAAGCCGAGGCTCAACGCAGGAAAGATCGTGATTCGTGCCAGTGAGCGCCTGTACCGTGAGGGACAGTGGAAATCCATCTCGCTGCGCGGAAGAAAGAAAAAATATGAGGACCACACACAGTATGCGGATGCGCCTGTGTATCTTTTGTGTCACGGGGCTTACGTGGCGTCGGACTTTGACATTGTTCATGCGTATCCGGATAAAAAATATATGTGGGGCTATTTTCCAGCAGTCAACACCTATAATCTTGATAATCTTTTTTTGCGAAAGCTCCATCTGGACGCTGACGGTGCCACAGAGGTAAGGCTTTTGTGGGCAGGGCGTTTTCTAAAACTAAAACACCCGGAATATGCAGTTAAGGTGGCAAAGTACCTTGATGATCAGGGCATTTCCTTTCATCTTGACATGGTAGGCGGAGGAGAATTGGAGGAACAGCTGAAAAATCTTGTCAGCCGTTACAGACTTGAGCAGAGAGTGACCTTCCATGGCTTTCAGCCGCCGCAGAGCGTGCGCAGGTATATGGAAGAGGCAGATATCTTCCTGTTTACCAGCAACTATCTCGAGGGATGGGGAGCGGTATTGAATGAGTCTATGAACAGTGCATGTGCAGTAGTTGCCGGACATGGTATCGGGGCAGTCCCATTTCTGCTACAGCATGAAAAGAACGGGCTTGTTTACAGAACCGGACACTTCAAGGAATTTCGGGAACAGGTGCTTAGACTGTGTAAGGATGCACCCCTGCGCAAAAGGCTTGGAACCAAAGCTTATGAGACGATTGTAAAGGAATGGAATCCAAGAGAGGCTGCTGACCGGTTATTGCAATTCTGCGAAGGACTTTTAGATGGAAAGGTAATACCTGAAAAGACCGGACCGTTAAGCCCTGCACCGGTGATTGCGCCCCGAAAAGGATATCAGTATACGAGGAGAACACAGGCTGAATGAAAAAGGCAAAGACAAAGAGCAGAATTTATGTCTGCCACACATTTTATCATGTGTATGTAGCAATATTAAAGGAAATGAAGGTTGCAAGGCAGGAGACTTCAGGAGCGTATCAGAAAGCAGATCTTGCGCTCAGTTCCATTTCCACAAATTTTGAAAATCTCGGTGACAGGCTCAGAAAAACAGGCATTTTCAATGAAGTGATCGCACTGGATGAGAAGCGGGAGGACTTTTTTCCGGAGCTTGCAAAGTACAGGAAAAATTACAGCAATATCTTAAAGCATATGGTTAATCGCATGATTTTTACCAAAAAGCTTGCAAAATGCGAGATTCCTTATATGAAAGTCATTGATTTTGAGGCATATGAGGATATTTATGTATTCTGTGACAGCGACCCGATCGGCTACTATCTCAATTACAGGCATATCTACTATCATGCGGTGGAGGATGGCCTTGACTGTCTTAAGAATCTCGATGATGCATATGTGGCAAATCATGGCCATTTCAAGCTAAAGACCTGGTTCTCCCGTCACAATCTGATTTTTATCATGAATGGATGGGGAAAATATTGCATTGATATGGAAATCAACGACAGAAGTGTCGTTCCGACGGACTGCCCGCGTTTTGTGGAGGAGCCGAGAAAACCACTCGAGACCGCACTGACCAAAGAGCAGAAAAAGCTGATGATACAGGCATTTATCGAGGATGCCGATCTGCTGATGGAACAGTTAAAGCCCTCCTATGAGGGGGAAGAGTTTGCCTGTTTCCTGACGGAGCCGCATCCGGTGGATGAGGAGGCACGGAAAAAAGTGTGTCTTGATGTCATTGAAAAATACTGTAAAGGCTACAGAGTGTTGATAAAACCACATCCGCGCGATATGATAGACTATACAAAGCTCTGTCCGGATGCGGTGGTACTTCGCGGGAGATTTCCTGTGGAGGTGCTCAACTTCTTTGAAGGGCTTCGGATCAAGCGGGCGGTGTCGATTCTGACGACAGCGATGAACAACATGGATTTTGTGGAGGAGAAGCTCAATCTTGGAGCGTCCTTCTGGGATGACTATGAGGATCCGCAGAAGCACGCATATAACAAAAAGGCTGGGTTAACGCTCGCTGATAAATAAAACGAAAAGAAAGTCTAGGCACGCAAAAAACGCGTGCTAAGACTTTCTAAGTTTCGTTTGGAAAGGCATGGTTTCAAAATGTTAAAAATATTGAAAAAGATTAATGTACTGATGGATAAAAAGCAAAAGGGTGAGATGGCTAAGCTCCTTGCGATGATGATCATATCGGCGGGACTTGAAACGGGAACGGTCATGATGGTCATGGCAGTCGTGCAGCTCATTATCAATCCTGTCGTGTTGGAACAGGGAGATACCTATCAGATGATCTGTAGCCTGCTGCATCTGGAGAATACCGTACAGTTTTCTGTGCTTGCCATTTTGTTTCTGATCGCGCTGTATGTTGCAAAGAGCAGTTTTCAGTTCTTACTGCAGAAAAATCTCTATCGGTTCGTTTACAGCAATCAGTTCAAGACTGCATCCAGCCTGATGAAGAATTTTGTCAGACGGGAATATGAGTATTATCTGGATGCAGAAACGTCTGTTATTCAAAGAAGTATCACCGCAGATGTGAGCAACATGTATGCGCTGATCATGTCCGTGCTCCAGATTGCTTCTGAGGCAATCGTCGCAGTATTTCTGGTCATTGCGCTTGCGGTAGAAGATCCCGTTATGACTGTCATCATCGCAGTATTGTTGCTTGTGACGCTGGTTGTCATCAAAAATATCATCAAGCCGATCATGAACCGTACCGGCAAGGAAAATCAGGACTATGGAGCTTCGATGTTTGCATGGATTTCCCAGACCGTACAGGGAATCAAGGAAATCAAGGTCGCAGGTCGGGAGCAGTATTTTATCGGGGAATATTGCAAGGTTGGAGAAGGATATGTCAAGGCGATGGAACGATTTAGCCTGTTTAACAATACACCAAAGCTTCTGATCGAAACGGTATGTATGGCAGGACTTTTAGGTTATATCATGGTGTTGATCGTGAGTGGGGCAGATGTGTCCGGCATGGTATCCCTGTTTGCAGCATTTGGTATCGCAGCGATGCGTCTTCTTCCTGCTGCAAGCAGAATCAACAATCAGATGACGAGCATGGCATTTAATGAACCGTTTTTCTTTAATGTCAGTGACAATCTGATCGAGGAGACAGACGAAGCGCATACGGATCTTTCCTATGCCGTTGTTGCAAAGGAAAAGCTTCCTGTTACCAGGGAAGTAAAGCTTTCCGATATCACATACCATTATCCGAATTCTGAAAAGCTGATCTTTGACCATGCAACGGTATCCTTCCCAATCGGCAAGTCGATCGGTATCGTGGGTGCAAGCGGTGCGGGCAAGACAACGATCATCGACATTCTGCTGGGACTCCTAAAGCTGCAAGGCGGCAAGGTGCTTGCCGATGATGTGGACATCCAGGAGCATTACAGGGAGTGGCTTGCCAATGTCGGATACATTCCACAGATGATTTTCCTGCTGGATGCTGATATCAGGAAAAATGTCGCATTTGGTGTCCCGGAGGAGGAAATTGACGATGAGAAGTTGTGGTATGCGCTCAAGGAGGCGCAGCTTGACGAGTTTGTAAAGACACTGCCGGAGGGCGTGCATACGGGAATCGGAGAGCGTGGTATCCGTCTTTCCGGTGGACAGCGTCAGAGAATCGGTATTGCAAGGGCTTTATATAATAATCCGGAGGTGCTGATTCTGGATGAGGCAACTTCTGCGCTCGACAATGACACAGAGGCAGCAATCATGGAGTCGATCAACAGATTGCATGGTAAAAAAACACTTGTTATCATAGCGCATCGATTACAGACAATCGAGAAGTGCGATATGGTATTCAGGGTAGAAGATGGAAAGATTTTAAAAGAGCGTTAATTCATGCGTGAGGGAAGGGAAGTGTAGATCTGCTATGAAACTTAGTATCGTAGTACCTGTTTACAATATGGCGTCTGATAACAAGCTCAGGTTCTGTCTGGATTCGCTTGTCAATCAGACGATATCGGATTATGAAATAATAGCAGTTGATGATGCTTCTACGGATGCGTCTGTGGATATTCTCAGAGAGTATGAGGCAAATTATCCATGGAAATTTAAGGTCATACAATCCTATGAGAACAGGAAACAGGGCGGGGCCCGCAACAAGGGCATCGAAGCCGCGCGCGGTAAATGGATCGGCTTCATCGATTCTGATGACTGGATCGCACCTGATATGTATGAAAAGTTGATTGGCAAGGCGGAAGAGACCGGAGCCGATGTGGTCGGCTGCGATTACAGTATGGTTCACGAACATACCATGGACATTGGAAAGCTCATGCCAAACAATACGATGGATCAGACGGGCGTGCTCGACCATGACCGATATAGAAAGCTTGTTATGAATCCGGGAAGTATGGTCATCAAAGTCTATCTCAAGTCTGTCATCGACGAGAATCATCTGCGCTTCCCTGAGAATACCTTTTATGAGGATAACTGCGCTTCACCGATCTGGATGCTTCACTTTACCCATTTTGAGAAGGTCGAGGAGCCGCTTTATTATTACTATCAGCATGATGCCTCGACGGTACACGAGATCAGTGTGGAGAAGTGTGAAGCAAGGCTTTCTATGGGAAAACGCCTGATCGAGGAAGCCAGAAGGTATGGCTTTTACAAGTCGTACAGGACCGAGTTCGAGTTTGCCTTTTCAAAGCTTTATTATATGAATACGCTTTTCACCTATATGCTTGGGGTGAAAAAGCAAAAGCTTGCGTTTCTGAAGCGCATGGCTGATGGTATGAAGCAGGAGTTTCCTGAATTTCAGAATAATCCTTACTATCAGAGTGCATTTGATGAGGAGCAAAAAAGGCTTGCTGCCATGCACATGAAGTCACCCCTGTACTTCCTGATTTACTTTAAATTGCTGTATTTTTACCGCAATCATATACGAAAAAAATAAAATAATGGAGATGACAGATGCAGTTTACTTCCTTTGAATTTTTAGTATTTTTTCCGGTTGTCGTGCTTTTATTTTATGTGATGCCCAAAAAGCTCAGACAGCCGTGGCTCTTGCTTGCAAGCTATTATTTTTATATGGGCTGGAATGCAAAATATGCACTTCTCATATTGACATCCACGGTTGTTACGTACCTGTGTGCATTGCTTTTGGACAGGATCGAGACGGATGACAAAAAGAAGCGAAAGTTCGTGTTGATCGCAAGTCTTGTGATCAACCTTGCAATCCTTGTATTTTTTAAATATTTCTACTTCCTGCATGATACGATTGCCGCATGTCTGTCTGTCGTTGGCATCAGGATGCAGGCTTCAAGGCTGGATATTCTGCTCCCGGTAGGAATCTCCTTTTACACCTTTCAGGCGCTTGGATACACGATCGACGTATATAGAGGAGACGTAAAGGCGGAAAAGAATTTTATAACCTATGCGCTGTTCGTGTCATTTTTCCCACAGCTGGTGGCAGGACCGATCGAGCGAAGCGGGCATCTCTTAGGACAGCTTGAAAAAATATCCCGCGAAAAATCATGGGATTTTGACAAAGCGACCAGAGGACTGCTGATGATGCTCTGGGGATTTTTCATGAAGATGGTCATTGCAGACAGGGCAGCCGTTTTGGTCAATCAGGTGTTTGGTATCTACTATATGTTCAGCGGTGTTGCGCTGACGCTTGCCATTGTGCTGTTTGCAGTTCAGATCTATTGTGATTTTGCCAGCTATTCGGCGATTGCTGTCGGCGCGGCAGGTGTTCTTGGTATCGAGCTTATGGCAAATTTCAGAGCACCATTCTTTTCTACAAGTATTGGAGAGTTCTGGAGACGCTGGCATGTATCGTTAAGTTCGTGGTTTAGAGATTATCTCTATATCCCGTTGGGCGGTGGCAGATGTTCGAAGCCCAGAAAATATTTCAACAACATGGTGACCTTTCTGGTCAGCGGTCTTTGGCATGGTGCCAGCTGGCATTATGTGGTGTGGGGAGGTATCCAGGGAATCTATATTGTGATTGGAGACCTTTTAAAGCCGCTAAAGGAACGGTTCAACACATTTTTCCATGTGCGTGTGAAGACCTTTGGCTATCAGCTGGGACAGGGGCTGTGTACCTTTTTCCTGTTTACGCTTTCCCTGGTATTTTTCCGGGCAGATACTGTAAAGGATGCGCTTTATTACATACAGCGGATGTTCACGACGTTTGACGTATGGTCCCTTTTTGACGAGTCTATCTATTATCTTGGGCTTGACCAAAAGGAAATGGGCATTTTGTGGCTTGGAATCCTGATTCTTCTCATTGTTGATGCATATTATGCAAGGAGAAAAGCGTTTTTTGACACATTGGTAAAGGAACAGTGCCTTGCTGTGCAGTATGTGATCGTGGCAGTGCTTCTTGTGATGATCATTGTGTTCGGCATTTACGGTGAGGGATATGATGCGACACAGTTCATATACTTTCAGTTTTAGGAGGTTACGGTTTGGCAGAGAAAATAAGATACAAAAGAATTGCTGCAATCGTGGTTTTTGTGTTATTCATCAGTATCGTGCTCGTATTTACGGGGAAAATCGTGCGTGCAAAGTTTATCGGTGATTCCACAACGATTGTAAACGGTTTCTATACAGAGAAGAAAAATGATATCGATGTGATTGTGATTGGCAGCAGCAACAGCTTTTGTACGGTCAATCCGCTTGTGCTGTATGAGGAATATGGTATTGCGGCATATGATTTTGGAAGCTCGTCACAGCCTATGAATATTTCGGTGCTTTATCTCAAAGAAGCATTGAAAAAGCAAAAGCCTAAAGTTGTGGCTTTGGAGATCAACATGATGTCAGGAGGCAGTATCGGCAATGATAACGAAGCTGCCCTGCGCTGGGGATTTACGGACATTCCACTTTCCATTGATAAGCTCAAATGTATCTACCAGTCGGTCGGAGCAGTGAATGCAGAGTACTTTACCTATCTCTTTCCGGTCTTTCGCTACCACAATCGCTGGAAGGAACTATGCAAGACAGATTATACATATTTTTATCAGGACAAGACAAACTATACAAAAGGGTATCTTGAGACCATGTCCGTGTCTGAGAATCCTGTCAATCTGAATGATTATGACAGTGAGGGAGAGGCATGGATCGATGAGGTGAATGTCAGATGTCTTGATGAGATGGCTTCTATATGCAGAAAAAATGGTGTTGAGCTGATCCTATTCAAATCACCCAGAGAAAACTGGCACAGATATGAAACACAGGCGATCAGAACACTTGCCGATGAGCGGGGGCTTCAATTTGTGGACTATAATGAGCTTTACCACAATGGTGAGCTGGAGCTTGACACGGCGGCCGATTTCAGGGATGGTCAGCATTTGAATGATTTCGGTGCCAGAAAGGTTACGTCACATTTGGGAGGTTACATTAAAGCAAATTATGACGTCCCTGACAGAAGAGGTGAAAAAGAGCTGAATTCATGGGATGCGGCGTGCACCTATAAGCAGCGAAGCGGCTGGCAGGAATTTATGGCGGCAGCGACTGCGAAGGAGTGCTTAGAGCAGCTGCAGACGGATGAAAACGATATTCTCATTGTGACAAATACCCAGGCAGGAAATGGCAGTGAGGTAGAACAGTGGATATACGAGAACGGCAGTGTGCGGTTTAACAGGCTATGGCAGGACAACGGAATTGCACATATGAAAATCGGCAAAAGTGAGCTTGTGCTGTCAAAGCTTGGTGGTGTATACCAGATTCTGATCGATGGTGTGGAACATTATCAGCCGGGAAGTAAGTGGAACATCATTGTGTATGACAAAATCACGGACAGTGTAACGGCAAATCTTAATTTTGAGGAATAGATTTTTTGACGTTTGACCAATAGTGTGGTAAAATGAATTGTTTAAAGAGATTAATCGGAGGATATAGATATGCTATTAGATGATAAGACGATATTGATAACAGGTGGTACAGGCTCCTTTGGAAGGTGCTTTACAGAGTATGTGCTGACACATTATAACCCGAAAAAGATCATCATTTATTCAAGAGATGAGTTCAAGCAGTGGATGATGGCAAATGATTTTGCACAGTACAAGGATAAGCTTCGTTTCTTTATCGGAGATGTGCGCGACTATGAGCGCATGAAGCGTGCTTTTGAGGGTGTCGACTATGTGATTCATGCAGCTGCCATGAAGCAGGTTCCGGCATGTGAGTACAATCCAAATGAAGCCATTAAGACCAATGTCGTGGGTGCGCAGAATGTCATTGATGCTTCACTGAATATGGGCGTGAAAAAGGTGGTAGCATTATCGACAGACAAGGCAGTCAATCCTGTGAATCTGTATGGCGGCACAAAACTTGTATCAGATAAGCTTTTTATTGCAGCAAATGCATATTGCGGTTCCAAGGAACTCAATTTTTCCATCGTAAGATATGGAAATGTGGCAGGAAGCCGTGGCTCTGTCATTCCATTTTTCAAACAGCTGATCGATGAGGGCAAAACGGAGCTTCCGATCACTGATTACAGAATGACACGTTTCTGGATCAGCCTGACACAGGGCGTTGAGCTTGTCATCAAAGCGCTTGAGGAGGCAAAGGGCGGTGAGACCTTTATCAGTAAGATTCCTTCCTTCAAGATCACAGACCTTGCAGAAGCGATGGCACCTGGTATCAAGACGATCGAGACGGGAATTCGTCCCGGAGAAAAGCTTCATGAAGTGATGGTAACAGCAGAGGATTCTATGACGACTTATGAATATGACAAGCATTTTATCATTTATCCACAGATGTTCTGGCAGGAGTCAAAGCGCCCGAATCCAAGTGGCAAAAAGGTCGAGGATGGATTCTACTATTCTTCAGGAAATAATACGGAGTGGCTTTCTGTGGAACAGATCAGGGAGCTTCTGAAAACAGATTTACACGAGTAGGAATGAAATTCCAAGTGAGGTGACGTATGGAAAGACCAGCAATTGCCGGAGGTACTCCGGTCAGAGACACGAAATTATTTTATGGTCATCAGTATATCGACGAGGCGGATATTCAGGCGGTGACAGAGGTTCTGAAAAGCGATTATCTTACCTGTGGGCCAAAGGTGACTGCACTGGAGAAAAAGCTTTGCGAGCTGACAGGGGCAAAATATGCGGTTGTCTGCAGTAACGGAACGGCGGCGCTCCATATCGCAGCACTGGCTGCGGGACTGGGTGAGGGAGATGAGCTGATTACGACACCGATTACCTTTGCGGCATCTGCCAACTGTGCGCTTTACTGTGGCGCAAAGCCGGTGTTTGCAGATATTAATCCTGCGACCTACAACATTGATCCCAAAAGTGTGCAGGAGAAGATTACGGACAAAACAAAGGCTGTCGTAGCAGTGGATTTTACCGGACAGGCAGTTGAGCTGGATCCATTGCTTGCCATGTGTCATGAAAAAGGCATTATACTGATTGAGGATGGGGCTCATTCCATCGGTACGAAATACAATGGAAAGCCTGTTGGAAGCATCGCTGACATGACGACCTTCAGCTTTCATCCTGTCAAGACGGTCACAGGCGGAGAAGGTGGGGCAGTGCTCACCAACAGCGAGGAGCTGTATGAGAAGCTTTTGCTGTACCGTTCTCATGGCATTACGAGGGAATCAAAGCTGCTTGAGCGGGAAAGTGATGGGCCTTGGTACTATGAGCAGATTGATTTGGGTTATAATTACAGAATTACAGATATTCAGTGTGCATTGATTTTAAGCCAGATTGACAAGCTTGAGCAATTTGCTGCCAGACGCAAGGAGATTGTCAGAAAGTACAATGAGGCATTTTCACAGATACCGGAGCTGTTCGTACAGCAGGAGATCCCGGAGTCAGACACAACCAGACATCTCTACATACTCAGAATCAGACCGGAGCTGTTAACGATTGACAGAAAGGGATTTTTTGAGGCGATGGGAGCAGAGAATATCTGTTGTAATGTGCACTATATTCCGGTGTACAGGCATCCGCATTATGAAAAGCTTGGCTATAAAGAGGGACTTTGTCCAAATGCAGAGAAGCTGTATCATGAGATGATGAGTCTGCCGCTTTATTATTCACTGACAGATCAGGATGTGGATGATGTGATCATGGCAGTCAGAAAAATAGTTGATTATTATAAAAAATAATTTGTGATAAGTCTGGTTCCTATCAACCAGACTTTTTGTAATACCACATGTGGGAAAATATTCCGAGGGTATCCCACACAGAGCAGAACGAAAGGTGTGTAATAGCAATGAAAAGCGTAGCAATTATAACAGCCAGAGGCGGAAGCAAGCGCATACCGCGCAAAAATATTAAGCCTTTTCTGGGGAGACCAATCCTTGAATACAGTATCGAAGCAGCATTACAGGCTGATCTGTTTCATGAGGTTATGGTGTCTACGGATGATGAGGAAATCGCACAAGTTGCAAGACGTGCGGGAGCAAAGGTTCCTTTCTTAAGAAGTGACAAGACCTCCAACGATTTTGCCACGACAGCGGATGTGATTGCGGAAGTTTTAGAATCGTATGAACGGATCGGCATGAACTTTAGCAAAGCATGCTGTATCTATCCTACAGCACCTTTTGTGACAGCAAATGCCATCAAGACAGCCATGATGCTTCTGGAGCAGGAAAAGGCAGACAGTGTGATACCGGTCGTGAAGTTCTCTTTTCCACCACAGCGCTGTGTCGTGATCAAGGATGGAAAGCTGACACCAAAATGGCCCGAAAATATGGCAAAGCGTTCGCAGGATCTGGAACCGTTCTATCATGACTGTGGGCAGTTTTACTGCCTGAATGTCGAAAGCTTTAAGAAGCAGAAGGCAATCTGGATGGAAAATGTCGTTCCTTATATCCAGGATGAGATGAATGTGCAGGATATCGATACTCCTGAGGACTGGAAAATTGCAGAGATGAAATACAGACTTTTGAGAGGCGAGGAAATAAGGACAATATGAGCAGTGTGATCAATATTAACGGAAGACTTGTGGGTGATGGAGCGCCTGCATATATTATCGCAGAGATGTCTGCAAATCATGCCGGAAGCATCGAGCGTGCATTGGAAATGATCCATGTGGCAAAGGAGGCAGGTGCGGACTGCGTCAAGATTCAGACCTATACACCTGATACGATGACAATTGACTGCCACAATGAATATTTTAATATTGAAAAGGGTACATGGGAGGGAGAAAACCTGTATTCCCTGTACCAAAAGGCATATACACCATGGGAATGGCACAAACAGCTTCGCGACGAGGCTACAAAGGTAGGAATCGACTTCCTTTCCACACCGTTTGACAATACGTCGGTGGACTTTTTAGAGGAGCTTGGCATGAGCTTTTACAAGATTGCGTCTTTTGAACTTGTGGATATTCCTTTGCTGGAGTATATTGCGTCCAAGAATAAACCGATTATTATGTCAACCGGTATGGGGTCGATTGAGGAAATCACAGAAGCAGTGGATGCGATCTACAGTACAGGTAACAGGCAGCTTGCGCTGATGAAATGTTCCAGCGCATACCCGGCGAAAAGTGAGGAGATGAACCTTTCTACCATCTGTGACATGAAAAAACGTTTTGACATTCCTGTGGGGCTTTCTGATCATTCGATGGGAGCATTCAGTGCTGCGACTGCTGTTGCGTTGGGCGCAAATATTATCGAAAAGCATTTCTGCATCAGTCGCGCCATCAAAAATCC